>NZ_JBHWVJ010000006.1:0-190924 GCF_042736725.1 Streptomyces sp. NPDC060028
GCCGCGCCCGCGGCCGCGGCCGCGACCCCGGCGGCGAGGATCCGGCGGGCCTCGACGGCATCGGTGACGGTCCCGCCGAGATCGGGGAACCGGGCGGCCATCGCATCGACGTACGGCCGGGCGGCAGGATCGAGCCGGTCCGCGGGATCGAGCCGGTCCGCGGGGGCGGTCGGCGCGGCGGGCGCGGGCCGCTCGTCGGCGCTCACGCGTCCCCGCCCCCCGTCCGCCGGTCCGCGAAGTGCGGGATGACCTTCTCGCCCCACTGCCGCAGGGTCTCCAGACAGGCCTCCTGCGGCACGGTGCCCATCTGGATCAGGCACATGATCTCGTCGGCCCCCGCCTCCCGGAGCCTCTCGACGTAGGCGATGGCGTCGTCCGCGCTGCCGTACGCGTGGTCGGCGTTGAAGGTGGCCGTGGACGTGGGCCGGACCGGTATGTCCTGTTCGTTCAGCCGGGCCACCACCTGCTCGGCGGCCCTGCGCATGTCCGCCGCCTCGTCGGCGCCCTCGACCACCGCCTCGTCCGGGACGCCGGCGCCGCCGTACCAATGGCCGATCGACTGGGCGAAGAACCGCTGCCCCCGGGTGCCGATCCGGCGCGCCTCCTGCGGATCGTCGAGCACGATCGTCGGACACAGGACCGAGAAGTGGTCGTTGACGACGGTGGACACGAAGCGGCTCCCGTCCCGCCCGGCGATCGCGGCGTCGTAGACGGACCGCATCGCCGCGATCGACTCGGGTCCGGCGAAGCCCATCACCAGCGCCCCGATCCCCAGTTCCGCCGCCTGCACCAACGTCTCGCCCCGGCTGCACGCCAGGAACAGCGGCGGATGCGGGCGCTGCCGCGGACGCGGCAGGATCGGGTGCGGATCGATGTCGATCAGCTCCCCGTGGTACTCCAGCTCCTCCTCCTGCCAGGCCTTCCCGATGATCCGCAGCGCCTCCTCGACCTCCGCCGCCGTGCGGTCCCGGTCGACCCCGCACAGCGAGGTCTCCTGCACGGTGCCCCCGCGTCCGGCGCCCAGGTCCAAGCGCCCGCCGGACAGCAGGTCGAGCATCGCGGCCCTCTCGGCGACCCGGACCGGGTGGTTGAAGTTGAAGGGCATGCACACGACTCCGTGCCCGATGCGTATGGTGTCCGTCCGGGCCGCCACCCAGGTCAGGAAGATCTCGGGAGCACTCATGTGGGCGTACCACTTCAGCGAGTGGTGCTCGACCGCCCAGATCCGGTCGAATCCCATCCGCTCCGCGAGCACCGCCTGCTCGACGCAGTCGCGGATCACCTGATGCTCCCGTTCCACCGTCGGGTCTGCCAGCTGAGCTTCGAAGATCACGGAGAACTTCACGATGCCTCCAGGGTTGCGTCCCGTGCCCGCTCTTACTTCAATTAGGAATATGACTAGTAGTCAGACGTCGAAGAAGCAAGAGAAGCAGCAGGAGAAGAGGCGGGAGGACTTGCCGCCGACCGCGTGGGCGGTGCTCGGCCTGCTGTCCTTCCCCGGGGAACGGACGGGGTACGAGCTGAAGAAGTGGGCCGACGCCTCACTTCGCTTCTTCTACTGGTCGCCCGCCATCAGCCAGATCTACGCCGAACTGCGCCGCCTGGAGGAACTGGGTTACGCGGCCTCCGCGCGCTCGGGGCCCGAGGAGGCGCGGGCCAAGCGCCGCTACGCCATCACCGAGGCCGGACGCGCGGCGCTGGCCGGCTGGGCCCGCGACACCGCCGAGGCCGGGCCCCCGGTGCTCAAGCACGGGCTGCTGCTGCGCGTCTGGCTCGGGCACCTGGCCGAGCCGGAGCGGCTGCGCACGATGGTGGAGGAGCACCTGGAGCGCACGCGGGGCGAACTGGCCGCCGTACGGGAGGCCATGGAGCACGCGGGCGAGGTGCCGCAGTGGGCCTTCCCGGCGCTGGCGCTGCGCTGGAGCGAGCGCCAGCACCTGGCGGAGCTGGAGCTGGGCGAGGCACTGCTCGCGGACCTCGCGCACCTCGCCGCCGATCTGGCCGCCGGGGCCGGTCCGGCGGCGCCCGGCGGGGCCTTCGGCCCGGGCCGTCAAGGCGATGGGGACGCGCCCACGCCCGGGTGACACCGCGACACCGCGACGGCACCCGCCGCGGGCCCAAGGCCCGGACGGACAACGGCCGCAGGGTGTGTGCGGGCCGCTGCACGGGCGGTCCCATCGCACCCGTGGCGCACTAGCATGCGTCCTCACCGCGCGCGGCCGGTAGGGACACCGCGACCGCGCGGGGAGCCGCCGTCGACGGAAGCGAGAGAACCTTGACTTTCCTCACCATCGGTCACCGCGGGGTCATGGGTGTCGAACCGGAGAACACCCTGCGGTCCTTCGTCCGCGCGGAACGCTCCGGCATGGACGTCATCGCGCTGGATCTGCGACTCAGCAAGGACGGCGCCCTGGTCGTCCTGCACGACGCCGAGGTGGACCGGACCACCGACGGCTCGGGAGCCGTCGCCGACCTGACCCTGGCCGAGCTGCGCGAGCTGGACGCCGGTGGCGGCCAGCACGTGCCGGTCCTGGAGGAAGCCCTGGACGCGGTCCGGGCCCCGCTCCAGGTGTCGGTCCGGGACCAAGCCGCCGCCGGGGTTCTCGCGCAACTGCTGACGAGCCGGGACCTGACCGCGCGGGTGGAGGTGGCCTCCTTCGACGACGCGGTGCTGGGCGAGGTGGCCCGGCTGGTGCCCGGCGTACGGACCAGCCTGTACGCGGAACGGCCCGAGGCCGCCCGCGGGACCCTGGTGGACCGGGCGCGGGCCGTCCGTGCCGAGACGGTCGCCCTGAACATCCGCCAGGTCAGCCTGGAGGCCGTGGAGGAGGCCCACGCGGCCGGGCTGCGGGTGACCGGCTGGACGGTCAACACCCTGGATCAGCTGCGGCTGGCGCGGGCACTCGAACTGGACGGCGTGGTCACCGACTTCCCGGAGATCCGCAGCACGGGCCGCTTCACCGCCTGACGAAGTCCGCCTACAGCGGCTTGACCAGCAGCTCGAAGGCCAGGTCTGCGCGGAGCGGGACGCCGAAGCGCTCGTCTCCGTAGGGGAAGGGGCTCATCTCTCCGGTGCGCCGGTAGCCGCGGCGCACGTAGTAGGCGATGAGCTCCTCGCGTACGTTCACCACCGTCATCCGCATCTCCTTGGCGTCCCACTGCTCCCGGGCGCGGCGCTCGGCCTCGGCGAGGATCTCCTTGCCGAGTCCGCCGCCCTGGAGCCCCGGGCGGACCGCGAACATCCCGAAGTAGACGTGGTCCCCGCGGTGTTCGAGCTGGCAGCAGGCCACGAGCTCGCCCCCGCGCTCGACGACGAGGAGGATGCCGTCCGGGGTCTCGATGACCCGGCGGACGCCGTCCTCGTCGGTGCGCTGCCCCTCCAGGTAGTCCGCCTCGGTGGTCCAGCCGCCACGGCTGGCCTCACCCCGGTACGCCGATTCGACGAGCGCCACGAGTTCCGGCACGTCGGACTCGACGGCGCTGCGGAAGCTCAGGGTGTGGGATTCGGCGGTCGACATCGGATGGCTCCGTTCTCTGCTTGGCATATGACATGCCCGGTCCGGCACGCAGAGCCTATCCCTGTCCGGCGTGCGGACCTCCCCGCCCGGGCATCTCTTCCGGTGACGCCGACGAACCGGGAGGTTCCGCCGTGCACGGTCCCGCGATGTCCCTCTCCTCCTCCGTCTCCGCCTGGCTGCTGGTCCTGCTGTGCGCGGGGAGCGGTGCGTACTGCCTGGGACGGGTGCACAGACCGGGCAGCGCGTCGCGCGGCGGATCGGCGGCCGCCGGGGAGGCGCTGATGGGGTTCGGGATGGCGCTGATGGCGCTGCCGCTCGGGACCGGCGGGGGCTGGCAGGCGCCCGTCCTGTCGGCGGTCTTCTGCGCGGCCGCCCTGCACTCGGTGTGGCTGCTGCGGGCCGGGGCGCACCACACCCACCACCTCGTGGGCTCGCTGACGATGGTCTACATGGCCCTGGCCGCCGGCTCCGGTCCGGGACACGGGCACGGGCACGCAGGGACGGCCGGACTGCCGCTGCTGACCGGGCTGCTGCTCGTCTACTACGCCGGGTACGTGGTGTTCGGCGGGGCCCGGTTGGTCACGGTGGGCGCGGGGGGCGGCAGCGCGGGCGGCGGGCAGGGCGGGAGCACCGAATTGATCCGGGCCTGCCGGCTGGCGATGGGGACGGGGATGCTGGCGATGCTGCTGGCCATGTGACGCCGGGAGGGGGCGGTGGCGAAGTGTGCTGCGTCACCAATCGCCCGGACCATACCCCCAGGTAGCCGGGCGCTCATAAGGTGGGGAACATGATGGTCCCCGCAGCACTCCTGCTGCTCGGCGCCCTGACCGCGATGCTCGCCCCCCGTCTGCTGGCGCGGGCCCGGTGGCCCGAGCGTGAACCGGTCGTCGCCCTGTGGGTGTGGCAGTGCGTGGTGGGCGCGGTACTGCTGTGCTTCGCGCTGTCGATGCTGCTGAGCGCGGCCGCCGCCTGGCAGGCGGTACGGGGCCGGCTGTTCGCCGCCGCCCCGACCGGCGTGGTCGACGCCTACGCTCTGGGCTCCGCGGGCGGCGCCTGGGCCGTCGGCACCGCGCTCGCGCTGGCCGGCTGCGGACTGTGGACCGGCGCGATGCTGACCCGGGAGGTCCTGCGGGCCCGCGCCCGGCGGCGCGCACAGGGCGCGGAACTGCTGCTGCGGGCACCGCTGTTGCCCGGGGAGGACCCCGCGGGCGTACGGCTCGTCGTACTGGAGGGGCAGCGGCCGGCCAGCTGGTGGCTGCCCGGAGCCGCTCCTCGGCTGGTGGTCACGACCGCGGCGCTGGGCCGGCTCAAGGGCAGCCAGCTGGATGCCGTGTTGGCGCACGAGCAGGGGCACGCGGCGGCGCGGCACGACTGGCTGCTGCACTGCTCGCGGGCGCTGTCCGGCGGGTTCCCGCAGGTGCCGGTGTTCGCGGCGTTCGAGGAGGAGATGCACCGGCTGGTGGAGCTGGCCGCGGACGACGTGGCCTCGCGGCGGTTCGGGCGGCTCACGGTCGCGCTGGCGCTGGTCGGGCTGAACGAGGACAGCGGGGTGTTCGGGCCGTACTCGACCCCACAGGCGCACGTCCCGCAGCGGGTCCGGCGGCTGCTGTCGGCGGCGCCCCGACTGTCCGCGGGGCGCAGGGTGCAGCTGACGGCGCTGGCCACGCTGGTGCCCGCGGTGCCGCTGCTGGTGGCTTTCGTGCCGGCGCTGAGCACTCTGGCGTAAGCGCGCGGTCCGGCCCGGATGCGGCCGGGCCGATCCGGCAGCAGGCTGGGGGCATGGATCATGCGCCGATCGTCGTGCACCGGATCTCCGCGTCGGGCGGCCGGCGGGTCACCATCCGCGTGCAGGGGACGGAGACCCCTCTCGGCGTCGCCCATTCGGATGCGGACGTGATCGAGTTCCTGCGCCGCATCGAGGTGCCGGAGCCGGACGAGGTGGTCCTCGGCGACGAGTCCGCGCTGATCGAGTGGCAGGGCGACACGCCACACCAGTACGAGCCAGAGCCGCCGACGCTGGACCTGCCCTGACCTGAAGTTCCGCATGCGCGGATGTCGTGCGGATGTAGTGCGGATGTGCCTGCTCTGGGCGATCCCCCGCGTCGCCCAGAGCAGACGGCCCCGCGCGCTGAGTATATTGGCTGGAAGCCAGTCAACGCAGGAGTAAGCATGTCCCCGCGCAGCGCATCGGTCAATGAAGAATTGCGCAGACGTTCCCGCGAGCGGCTGCTCCAGGCCACGGTCGATCTCGTCGGCGAACGCGGCTACGAGTCCACGACGCTCGGCGACATCGCCGACCGGGCGGGGGCGGCGCGCGGCCTGGTCTCGTACTACTTCCCGGGCAAGCGGCACCTGCTCCAGTCGGCGGTGCACCGGCTGATGCACCTCACCCTGGAGGCGGCGCTGGAGCACGAGCCGTGCAGCGACGACGGCCGCGAGCGGCTCGCCCGCGCCATCGACGCGATCCTGGGACTGGCCCGCGACCACCCGCTGCTGATGCGCACGCACATGGCGGGCATCCTGCAGGCCGAGGGCTTCGTGCAGTGCCCCGAGCAGCAGCGGCTCGCCGAGCTGCTGCGGGACACCGTCACCCGGTACGGCTCACCGGACGTGGACACCGACTACCCGCTGCTGCGGGCGCTGCTGATGGGCGCGGTGGTCGCGGTCCTGCTGCCGGGCGCGCCGATGCCGGGGCCACGGCTGCGGGCCGAGTTGTTCCAGCGTTACGGGCTGGACTGGGAGCTCGGTGTCCCGCCGGACGGCGGACCGCCCGACGGAACGTTTCCGCGTTGACGACCGGCCTGGCCGGCCGCTGACCGCTGCCGCTACCGGTACTCGGGCTGGCTCTGCACGTTCAGCCGGTCCAGCCACACCCCCTTCGCGCTCTCGGTGCGCCAGTCGTCGAGCCGCAGCACGTCGAGGCCCTTGGTGATGTCGTTCGAGTAGATGTGCCCGTTGTAGTAGTACGCCGACCAGGAGCCTCCGACCTGCAGCGTGTCCGTGCTGAGCGGGCCGCGTTCGAAGTAGCCGATCTCCTTGGGCTTGGCGGAGTCGGTGAAGTCCCACACCGAGACGCCGCCCTGGTACCAGGCCTGCACCATGATGTCGCGGCCGCCGCCGACCGGGATCAGCGAGCCGTTGTGGGCCACGCAGTTCTCGGTGTCGGCCTGGTGGCGCGGGATCTTGAAGTAGCCGCGGAAGACGAGCTTGCGCTGGTCGCCCCGGCCGGTGATGTCGTAGATCCCGTCGGCTCCCCGGTTCGGGCCGGTGGCCTCGTTGCAGGTGGCGCCGCCCCCGCCGCCGAGCTCGTCGGTGAACACCACCTTGTTCGCCTGCTCGTTGAAGGTGGCCGAGTGCCAGAACGCGAAGTTCACGTTGTCCTGCACCCGGTCGATCACCCGCGGCTGCTCGGGCTTGCTGATGTCGAAGAGGATGCCGTCACCCATGCAGGCGCCGGCGGCCAGGTTCTTGGACGGCAGCACCGTGATGTCGTGGCAGCCGGTGGTCTTGGAGACGCCCGGGTTCGTCGGCCCGCCGGGGTTGCCGCCGTCCGGGAAGAGGATCGGGAAGGAGACGACCGCGGCCTGGGTCGGCGCCTTCTTCGGGACCTTGATCACCGAAATGCCGTCGTGCGGCGGCTGGCAGTCGGGGAACGCCTCGCTCGGCGAGTACGAGGACACGTAGAGGTAGACGTCCCCGCGGTCGCCCGGCACCAGGGTGTGGGTGTGCGAACCGCAGTTGGTCTCGACGGACTTGATGTACTTGGGGTTCTTCTTGTCCTTGATGTCGAAGATCTTGATGCCCTCCCACGAGGACTTCTCCGTGGCGGGCTGCGAGACGCTGTTGCAGGAGTCGTCGCTGCGCGAGGAGTCGGTGGAGAGGAAGAGCAGGTCCCCCTGGACGGAAATGTCGTTCTGGCCGCCCGGGCAGAGCACCTGGGAGACCGTCTTGGGGGCCTTCGGATTGCCGATGTCGTAGATGGTGAACCCCGAGTAGTTGCCCGCGTAGGCGTACTTGCCCTGGAAGGCCAGGTCGGAGTTGATGCCGGTGGGGTCGGAACTGGGGATGTTGGCCAGCTGCTTGATGTTCCGGCTGTGGACGATCTCGTCCTGGCCGGGGATCTCGCCGGGCGCGAGTTCCCGGCCGTCCGAGGCGGCGTTCGCGCTCTGGCGGGAGCCGGCGCCGCCGGGTGTTAAGTCCCCCGGATCCGGGCTCGCCGATGCCGGGCCCGCGGCGAGGAGCGTGGCGAGGAGTCCGGTCACCGCGAAGGCGGCTCCCGCCAGACTCCGGGTACCCGCTCTGCTGGTGCGCAACGAGGTCATTGTGCCTCCCATGGGAGTCCTGTCGGGTTCCGCTCGGGATGGGAACGGAACCAGGACCCCGGCAGTATCTTCCTTTCATGGACATGGCAAAAGGCTTACTCCGTCGAATGGCCGGGGCGACCCTGGCCGCTTCCTTGCTCCTCGCCCTCGCCGGCTGCGAGGAGGAAGGCGGGAAGAACGGGACGAAAGACGGCGCCGCCTCGGTGATCGCACCGGGCAGGCCGGGCGAGAAGTCCCGCACCCTCTCCCCCGAACAGGCCGCGAAAGAACGGCCCGACGACAGCCCCAACGCGGCCGACCAGACGTACGTACGGAACATGGTCGAGCACCACCGCCAGGCCCTGGAGATGAGCGCGCTGGCGCCGGACCGGGCCTCGGCCGAGGGGGTCAGGCGCGTCGCCGAGCGGATCACGGCCGCCCAGCAGCCCGAGATCGGCGCGATGGAGCGGTGGCTGGGGCGCTACCCGGCGCCCGCAGGCACCGGGACCGGCGGCCCCGAGCACGACCACGGCGCGATGCCGGGCATGGCGACGCGGCAGCAGCTCGACGAGCTGGCGGCGGCCAGGGGAACGGACTTCGACCGGCTCTTCCTGCGGCTGATGACCGCCCACCACGAGGGCGCGCTGAAGATGGCCGGCGAGGCGCTGTCCGGCGGCAACAACGTCGCGGTCGAGGAGATGGCCAACGAGGTCGTGGCCACCCAGAGCGCCGAGATCCACCGAATGCGCGCGATGAGCTGACGCCGCGGGTGCCCGGTGTCATGCTGGGAGCACCTGCGGGAGGAGCTCCGCCGTGCTTCGTATCGCCGTCGTCGGATCGGGCCCCAGCGGGGTCTACGCCGCGCAGACACTGGTCCAGCAGCGTGAGGTCCCGGGCGTGCGCGTCGACGTGCTCGACCGGCTGCCGGCACCGTACGGGCTCGTGCGGTACGGGGTGGCCCCCGACCACGAGAAGATCAAGTCCCTGCAGGGCAGCCTGCGCACGGTGCTGGAGGACGAGCGGATCCGCTTCCTCGGGAACGTCGAGGTCGGCGGACCGCAGCTGCCGACCGACCGGCTCCTGGAGCTGTACCACGCGGTGGTGTACTGCGTGGGCGCCGCCCGGGACCGGCTGCTGGGGATTCCGGGCGAGGAACTGGCCGGGGTGCACTCCGCGACCGCCTTCGTGGCCTGGTACAGCGGCCACCCGGACGCGGCGGCCGAGGCCTTCGACCTACCCGGGGTGGACGCGGCGATCGTGGTCGGGGCGGGCAATGTCGCCGTGGACGTGACGCGGATCCTGGCCCGCGGCGTACCGGAGCTGGCGCCGACGGACATGCCGCACGCGGCCCTCGGTGCGCTCGGCGCCAGCGGGGTGCGCGAGGTGTGCATGGTGGCCCGGCGCGGTCCCTCCCAGGGCAAGTTCACCACCAAGGAGCTGCGCGAGCTGGGCACGATGCCGGGCGTGGACGCCGTGGCGGACCCCGCGGAGCTGGCCCTCGACCCCGCCTATGCCGACCCGGGCGCGGCCCTGCCCGCGGTGAACCGGCGCAATGTGGAGGTGCTGCGCGGCTGGGCCGCCGAGCCCCCGCGGGGCGGCGAGCGGCGGATCGCGCTGCGGTTCTTCCTGCGCCCGGTGGAGGTGCTCGGCGGGCCTGACGGCCGCGTGAGGGCGGTGCGGTTCGAGCGGACGGTCCCCGACGGCCGCGGCGGGGTCACCGGGACGGGCGCCTACGAGGACATCCCGGCGCAGCTGGTCCTGCGTTCGGTGGGGTACCAGGGCGTCCCGCTGCCGGGCCTGCCGTTCAACGAGGCCACCGGTACGGTCCCGCACGCGGCGGGGCGGGTCGTGCGCGCGGGCCGCGCCTCGGTCGGGGAGTACGTGGCGGGCTGGATCAAGCGAGGACCGACGGGGGTGATCGGCACCAACCGGCCCTGCGCCAAGGAGACGGCCTCCTCGCTGCTCCAGGACGCGGGGGAACTGGCCCGGCGCGCGCTGCCGCAAGATCCGCTGGAGGCGCTGCGGGAGGCGGGGCTGCGGCCGGTGGAGTGGCCGGGCTGGCTGGCCATCGAGGCGGCGGAGGTGGAGCTGGGGCAGTCGCTGGGCCGCCGCTCCGTGAAGATCCCGGACTGGAAGGGCCTGCTGGGCGCGGCCGCCGGCCGGACCGGCTGATCAGCCGACGAGCCGCGTCTCCTCGGCGGCGGCCGCCGTCAGGACGCTGTCCAGGAGCCCGGGGAACAGCTCCTCCAGTTCGGTGCGGCGCAGCCCGTTCAGCTTGGTGGTGCCGCGGTAGCACTGGCGTACGACACCGCTCTCGCGCAGGACCCGGAAGTGGTGCGTGGTCGTGGACTTGGTGACCGGGAGCTCGAAGTACGAGCAGGCCAGCTCGGCGTCCGTGGCCGCGAGGTCGCGGACGATGGACAGCCGGACCGGGTCGGAGAGGGCGTGCAGGACGCCTTCGAGCCGGATCTCGGCGGCCTCGGGGTGGGCGAGGGCGCGGGCCGCGTCACGTTCCGCCATGTCCGTGCTCCACTCGCTGGGGTGATCCGGGGTCGGGGTCCATCGTACGAGAACCGTCGTAGCACCGGGGGCTGCGCCGGGGCGGAAGGTGCGGCGCGGGGTGTGGGCTCCGCGCCGCACCCGGTTCACCAGGAGCGGTGGTACTGGTCGGGCGTACGGATCTCGGCGCCGAGCTCGGCGGCCGCGCGCCGGGCCCAGTACGGGTCGCGCAGCAGCTCCCGGCCCAGCAGGACGGCGTCGGCCTCACCGTTGGCCAGGATCTTCTCGGCCTGCTCCGGTTCGGTGATCAGACCCACGGCGGCGACGGGGAGGCCGGTCTCGGCCTTGACGCGGGCCGCGAAGGGCACCTGGTAGCCGGGGCCGACGGGGATGCTCACGCCGGGCGCGAGGCCCCCGGTGGAGACGTCGAGCAGGTCCACGCCGTGCTCCTGGAGCAGCGCGGCCAGCCGGACGGTGTCGTCGGCGGTCCAGCCGTCCTCCTCCAGCCAGTCGGTGGCGGAGATCCGGAAGAACAGCGGGAGTTCCCCGGGCCACACGGCTCGTACGGCGTCGACGACTTCGAGGGCGAGGCGGGTGCGGTTCTCGAAGGAGCCGCCGTACGCGTCGGTGCGCTTGTTGCTGTGCGGGGAGAGGAACTGGCCGATCAGGTATCCGTGGGCGCCGTGGATCTCCACGACCTGGTACCCGGCGGCGAGCGAGCGCCGGGCGGCGGCCGCGAACTGCTCCACGACCTCCCGGATCTCCCGGGCCGTCAGCTCGTGCGGGACCGGGTGCCCCTCGGCGAACGGCACGGCACTCGGGGCGCTCGGCTGCCAGCCGTGCGCGTCGGGTCCGACGGGGCGCCCGCCCTTCCAGGTGCGGTCGGTGGAGGCCTTGCGGCCGGCATGGGCGAGCTGGATGCCGGGGACGGCGCCCTGCGCCTTGACGAAGGAGGTGATCCGGCGCAGCGCCTCGACCTGGGTGTCGTTCCAGATGCCGAGGTCGTACGGCGAGATCCGCCCCTCCGGGGCGACGGCCGTGGCCTCCTGGATGATCAGGCCGGTGCCGCCGGCGGCGCGGGCCGCGTAGTGCGCGAAGTGCCAGTCGTGGGCCACTCCGGCGTCCGGGCCGAAGGCCTCGGCGCTGTACTGGCACATCGCGGCCATCCACACCCGGTTCGGGATGGTGACCGAGCGGATGGTCCACGGCTGGAACAGGGCGGCGAAGGCAGCGGGGGCAGCGCTCATGAGGGCTCTCCAGAGGTGACCGGACGCACCGGGGACCGGCGACTAAGTACGAGAGTCACCGTACTACGAAATCCCTCGTAGTACGAGACCTCCCGTACAACCGGTCGGCCGCGCGCGCGGCGACCGGCCGCTGTCAGTGGCCGGGTGCAGACTGGCGGAAACGCTGCCATGCAGGACAACGACGTCCGGAGGTGTCGGCCATGACCGACGTAGTGCTGCTCGCCGGAACCCGCAAGGGATTGTTCATCGGCCGCCGGAGTGACGGCGGCCCGTGGGAGTTCGACGGGCCCCACTTCAACGCCCAGGCCGTCTACGCGGTCGCCATCGACCGGCGCGGTCCCGCGCCCCGGCTGCTGGTCGGCGGGGACAGCTCGCACTGGGGGCCGTCCGTGTTCAGCTCCGACGACCTGGGCGCGACCTGGCGGGAACCCGCCGCGGCCGCGGTGAAGTTCCCCAAGGACACCGGCGCCTCACTGGAGCGGGTCTGGCAGCTGCATCCGGCCGGCCCCGAGGCCCCCGACGTCGTCTACGCGGGGACGGAGCCGGCCGCACTGTTCCGCTCGGCCGACCGCGGCGAGTCCTTCGAGCTGGTGCGGCCGCTGTGGGAACACCCGACCCGGTCGGGATGGGTGCCGGGCGGCGGTGGCGAGGGCCTGCACACGGTGATCACCGACCCGGCCGACCCGGACGCGATCACCGTGGCGGTCTCCACCGCCGGGGTCTTCCGGACCCGGGACGGCGGGGCGAGCTGGGCCCCGTCCAATGACGGGGTCTCGGCCGTGTTCCTGCCGGATCCGCATCCCGAGTTCGGGCAGTGCGTGCACAAGATCGCACAGGACGCCGGGAACACCGGCCGGCTGTACCTGCAGAACCACTGGGGCGTGTACCGCAGCGACGACGCCGGGGCCCGCTGGAGCGACATCGGCGCGGGGCTGCCCTCGGACTTCGGCTTCGCGGTGGCCGCCCATCCGCACCGGCCCGACACCGCCTACGTCTTCCCGCTCAATGCCGACTCCGACCGGGTCCCGGCGGGCCACCGCTGCCGCGTCTTTCGCACCCGGGACGCGGGAGCCACCTGGGAACCCCTGACGAAGGGCCTCCCCGCCGGTGACCACTACGGCACGGTGCTGCGCGACGCGCTCTGCACCGACGACGCGGACCCGGCGGGGATCTACTTCGGCAACCGCAACGGCGAGCTCTACGCCAGCCAGGACGACGGCGACAGCTGGCAGTTGCTGGCCGGGCACCTGCCGGACGTGCTGTGCGTGCGGGCGGCCTTGATCGGCCAGTAGAGTGACCCGACGTGGCAGCACGACCGTTGAACGAGATCGTCGAGCCGGGCTGGGCCCGTGCTCTGGAGCCGGTGGCGGGGCAGATCGCCGCGATGGGCGACTTCCTGCGCGCCGAGATCGCGGCGGGGAGAACGTACCTGCCGGCCGGGGTGAATGTGCTGCGCGCCTTCCAGCAGCCCTTCGACGAGGTCCGGGTGCTGATCGTCGGCCAGGATCCGTACCCCACCCCGGGCCACGCGATGGGCCTCTCCTTCTCGGTGGCGCCCGACGTCCGCCCGGTGCCGCCCAGTCTGGACAACATCTTCCGCGAGCTCCACGCCGACCTCGCGATGCCCCGCCCCGACAACGGAGACCTGACCCCGTGGGCCCGGCAGGGCGTCCTGCTGCTCAACCGCTCGCTGACCACCGCCCCGCGCAAGCCCAACGCCCACCGGGGCAAGGGCTGGGAGGCCGTCACCGAGCAGGCGATCCGGGCGCTCGCGGCGCGCGGCAAGCCGCTGGTTTCGGTGCTGTGGGGCCGCGAGGCCCGCAATCTGCGGCCGCTGCTGGGGGACTTGCCGGCCGTGGAGTCCGTCCACCCCTCCCCCATGTCCGCCGACAACGGGTTCTTCGGCTCCAGGCCGTTCAGCCGGACCAACGACCTGCTGGCACGGCAGGGAGCCCAGCCGGTGGACTGGCGGCTGCCGTCCTCCGGTTGACCGGGCAGTTGAACGATTGGTTGAACCGTATATGACATTCAACGGATAAATACGGACAGATGCCGCCCGATTAGGCCCTGCCCGAACACCCCGTTCCGATAAGCCAGTAGCATGCGGCGCCATGAGCTCCCCCACTGGGCCCGCAAATGGCCTGCCCGTACGAATGCCGCGACCCCGCCAGACCGGACGGCACCGCCGGCCCGAGCCCGCGGTGGCGCCCGAGGGCGCGCCCGCGCTGGTGCTCGCCGTGCCCGGTGCCCCTTCGGCCGCCTCGCGGGGGCTCGCGGACGAGATCATCAGCATCGGCCGCTCCGAGCTGCCGGGCCTTGACGCCCGCGTCGGTTTCCTCGACGGTGACGACGCCACCGAATTCCCGTCCCTGTCGGGCGTGCTGACCGCCGTCGCGCAGGAGCGTGTCGCGCGCGCGGAGTTCGCCCGCGCCGCCGGGCACGAGGTGCCCAGGCCGACCGGCCCCGACGCCGTGGTCGTTCCGCTGCTGGCCGGCCCCGACGGGGGCCTGCTGCGCCGCATGCGCCAGGCCCTGATGGACTCCTCGGCCGCCGCCGAGCTGGCCGACGTACTCGGTCCGCACCCGCTGCTGGCCGAGGGCCTGCACGTGCGGCTGTCCGAGGCGGGCCTGTCCCGCGCCGACCGGGCCCGGCTCTTCTCGGTGACCACGGCCGCCGACGGCATCATCCTGGCCACCACCGGCGGCGAAGAGGCCGTGAAGGCCGCCGGGATCACCGGCATGCTGCTGGCCGCCCGCCTCGCGGTTCCCGTGATGGCGGCCGCGCTGGACGAGGAGGGCTCGGTGGCCGCGACGGCCGAGCAACTGCGCCGCGAGGGCTCCACGCAGCTCGCGCTGGCCCCGTACCTGATCGGCCCGGAGGCCGCCGACGGCCTGCTGGACACCGCGTGCAAGGAGGCCGACTGCGCCACCGCCGAGGTGCTGGGCGCGTACTCGGCGCTCGGCAAGCTCGCCGTCACGCAGTACTCCGCCGCGCTCGGCCTCGCGCCGAGCGCCGCCGCCCACTGACCCGCCCCGTGCGCGACGAGGGCCCGTACCCCGGGATTGCGGGGGTACGGGCCCTCGCGCGTACGGGCCTGGGAGCGGGTCGGGTCAGCCGAAGACCACGCACGTGGCGGCGGGCACCGCGACCGAGCCCGCCCGGCGCGGCTGCCCGGTCAGCGGGTCGACGTCGAACCAGGTGACGTCACCGGAGCGCTCGTTCGCCGCGTACAGCCGGCGCCCGGAGGGGTCGGCCGCGAGGTCGCGCGGCCAGCTGCCGCCGCACGGCACGGTGCCGGTGAGCTGCGGCTTCTCGGCGCCGCCGGCCAGGGAGAAGGTCGCGATGACGTCGGCTCCGCGCACGGCCGCCCAGACGAACCGGCCGTCGGGCGAGGCCACGATCGCCGAGGGGTAGGCCCGTACGCCGCCTGGAGCGCCCGCGGAGGCGACCGGAACCTCGCCGACCGGTTCCAGTTGCCCGGACTGCGCGTTCCACCGGCAGACGGTCAGCTGCGGCTCCAGCTCGTGCAGGACGTAGGCCACCTCGCCTCCCGGGTGGAAGACGAGGTGCCGGGGGCCGGTCCCGGCGCGCAGCACGGTCTCGGAGTGCACCCGCAGGCTCCCGGTGGCCGGGTCGGGCGCGCAGATCCGTACCGAGTCGGTGCCGAGGTCCGTGCTGAGCACCCAGCGGCCGCTCGGGTCGGGCAGCACCTGGTGGGCGTGCGGCCCCTCCTGCCGGCCGGCGTCGGGGCCGGAGCCCCGGTGGGCGAGCACGGAGGCGGGACCCGCGATCGCGCCGTCGGCGGCGAGCGGAAGGCTGCTGACGCTGCCGGAGGTGTAGTTGGCGGCCAGCAGCCGGCGCCCGGCCACGCTGAGATGGGTGGGCCCGGATCCGCCGACGCGCACGGCCGGCCCGAGGGCGGTCAGCCCGTCGGCGGTGGTCTCGAAGGCGCCGACCGCGCCCCGTTCGGTCTCGCTCACCGCGTAGAGCACGCCGGTGCGCCGGTCGTGGGCGAGGTAGGAGGGGTCCGCGAGGACGTCGGTGGCCGTGAGCGTGGTGAGCGCTCCGGTGAGCGGATCCACGGCCGCGGTGGTGACACCGCGGCCGCCCCCCGAGGTGAACGAGCCGATCCAGGCCCGGTGTCCGCCGCTGTGGTCCGTACTGTTCGCGCCGCCCACGGGATCGCCCTCTCCGCCGTTCCGGATCCGTCCGGAGCGACGGTAACAGAAGGGTCTAGACCAAATCCCGCCCTTGGGCCCTTTCCTGCGCGCCGTCGTGGTGCACGTAGGCGGTCGCGCTCGGCCGGTCCTCGTACGTGCGGTGGAAGACCGGGGTTGCCGATCCCGAGATCGGGGGCACGATCCAGGACCAGTCGGCGCCCACGTCGCGCCCCTTGCGCTCCTCCTTCTCCAGATGGGTCAGGAAGCGGCGGGATTCGGTGTGGTGGTCGGCGATGGTGACGCCGGCCCGGTCGAAGGAGTGCAGCACGGCGCGGTTGAGCTCGACGAGCGCGCGGTCCTTCCAGAGCGAGCGGTCGCTGGTGGTGTCGAGGCCGAGCCTGCGGGCGACGGCGGGCAGGAGGTTGTAGCGGTCGGTGTCGGCGAGGTTGCGTGCGCCGATCTCGGTGCCCATGTACCAGCCGTTGAAGGGGGCCGCCGGGTAGTGGATGCCGCCGATCTCCAGGCACATGTTCGAGATCGCGGGTACGGCGTGCCAGCGCAGCCCCCAGTCCGCCCAGCCGCCCCCGCCCGCGTCGGCGTCGGGGTGCTCGATCGGCACCTCCAGCACGGCGTCCGCGGGGGTGTCGAACCAGCGGGGCTTGTCGTCCACGCCCTGGACCACGAGCGGGAGGAGGTCGAAGGGGGTGCCGGCGCCGCCCGTCCAGCCGAGCCGCAGCAGGGCCTCGGTGAGCGGCGCGTTGCGGGCATCGCCGACGGTTATGGACGGGTGGTCTCCGTAGCCCGCGTACCGGACGAGCTGTTCGCTCCAGATCAACGGGCCGGGGCGGTCCGGGGTGTCGGGCGCGAAGACCGTGATCGTGGGGCGGACGCGGCCGCCGTTGGTCGCCTCGCGCAGGTGCTCGAAGCACTCGTCTGCGATCCGGTCGGCGTCGGTGAGCTCGCGGCGGTCGCGCACCCTCAGCGAGTTCCAGTACAGCCTGCCTATGCACCGGTTACTGTTCCGCCAGGCCACTCGGGCCCCATGGGCCAGCTCCTGCGGCGTGTGCCGGTAGGTGCCGGTCTCCGCGAGCTCGGTCCGTACGGCGGCGAGCCTGGCACGCGGATCACCGGAGTCCGGATGCTCCCGATGGAACATCCGGATGAACTCCTCGGCCGCTTCCCACACCTGAGCGGTGGTGGAGCGCTGTTGAAGTATTTCCATTCCGGGCCGTTACCCCCTGTCCTACCAGATCCACCCTGTACATGCCGGATGAATGTGCAATGAACAATCACCCGTTGTACATGCCGCAGGTCAACGCCGTACGACAGGAGCGTGGGGAACACTCGTCCGAGTGATCTTCATCGATGGGGCTGCGGGAGGGGGCTGACACGCCGTAATATCCGCCCACTGCCCGGGCCCTGCCGCAGGGGTCGCCCGCGCGGTCAGGCGCTGATGACCAGCGGGGAGCGCGGGTGGGTCCGCAGCGGGCCGTGCAGGGCCGCCAAGGCGTGCTCCAGGCCGTGCAGATGGACGAGGGCGGGCTCGGCGGCGGCCGGGCGGGGTGCCGCCGGAGCGGCGAGTTCCGCGGCACTGTCCGGGGCCGTCAGGGCTTCCACGGCCGCCTCCACGCGCCAGCAGGCCGCGGCCAGTCGCGCGTCGTGCGAGGCCTGCGGGTCGGCGGCGACGGCAACCAGCCCGCGCACCTCCCGGGCGCAGTCGTCGAGCAGCGCCAGGACCTGCCGGGCCCTGGCCTTGCGGGCGCGCAGGGGGCTCAGCGGGTGGACGAGGGGCGCGAGCGCCATCCGTACCCGGCCCAGCAGCAGTTCGAGCTCGGCGGCGTGCGGGCCCGGATCGGCCGCCGGGTCCCCGGCCAGCCGGTCGAGGGAGGCGGCGGTGGAGGCCCGTACGCAGTGCAGGGCGCGCTGGATCCAGGCGTCGTTGGCGGCGTGGGTGGTCACGGGGAGGACGAGGACGACCGCGAGGGCCGCGCCCAGCGCGCCGACCGCGGTCTCCTCGAAGCGCAGGAGCAGCAACCCGGGGTGGAGCACGCCGAGGAGCCCGTAGAGCAGGCCCGCCATCACGGTGACGAAGAACATCATCCAGGAGTAGGAGGGGGCGGCGGTGTAGAAGATGCCGAAGACGCATACGGCGACCAGTGCGGCCGTGGGCGCGGGGGCGCCGTGCAGCGGGACGGCGACCAGCAGTCCGGCGGCGATGCCGACGACGGTGCCGAGGACTCGGCGGAAGCCGCGTACCAGTGTCTCGCCGCGCGAGGCGGTGTTGACGAAGATCCACCACGCGGTGCCGACGGCCCAGTACCAGCGGTCCTCGGACAGCACCTGACCGATGCCGAGCGCGAAGGCGCAGGCGGCCGTGGCCTGGAAGGCCTGGCGGGTGGTGGGGCGGGCGAGCCCGGTTCCGGGCAGCGGGGGCGGGGCGGCGGCGGGCGGGGTGCGCCGCTCGATGGGCCACAGCCCGAAGCGGACCGCGCCGGCGGACAGCAGCGCCAGCCCGACGGCCGCGTACAGCTCGGGCAGCTGCGCGGGGACGGCGTGCAGGAACTGGGTGACGAAGAACATCATGAAGCCGAAGATCCCGAGGGCGTGCCCGCGCGGTCCGAAGCGGCGGGCGTGGACCCCGGCGAAGACGACGGCCAGGAAGGCGGCGTCGCGGGCGAGGGGCACCCCGTGCAGGGTGGTGGCCAGCGCGAGGACGGGGAAGCCGGCGACGGGCAGCAGCGCGGTGGTGACCCGCTGGGCGCTCAAGGTCGAGTCGAGCACCGTGAAGAGCGCGAGCAGGGCCGTCAGGCCGCCGGTGATGGAAGCGGTCAGGGACAGGCCGCACAGCTCCGCCACGGCCACGGCGGCGGCCACGCCGATCACTGCGCGCAGCGAGTTCCTGAGTCTCATACGCCCCGGATCCGGAGCCACGAACATCCTCTTCACGGCGGTGTGCCGCCCCCCTTGCGATGGCGCACGCGGGCCCGCGTCCGCCCGGGGTGGTGGGCGGGGTACGGGCACAGCGAAGGCGCCGCGCTCCGGACCGGCGTCGTTGCCGTCCGGCGCCGCGCGGCGCCGTAAGTACTTGGATAGGGCACAGATAAGCACCCGGGGGCCCACTGGCTCAAGTCATGGGCTTGACACTGGGCCATTGGTACAGCCAGGCAGGCTTTCTGTCGGCCAGATGGATGCCAACGGACCGACCTACGGTTGATCCGCGTCGCCCGTCGGAACGCACAGCACCGGCACCGGTGACAGGTGCAGGAGCTTGTGGGGGGTGGATCCGAGGAGGGCGCCGCGGATCGGGCTGTCGCCCCAGCTGCCGACGATGATCACGCGGGCCCGGTGCCGCTCGGCCGCGTCCAGCAGGGCCTGGGCGGGTTTCTCGTCGACCACCTCGACCGTGGAGGGGACACCCGCCTCGTCGGCCGCCGTCACGGCGCGGGCGAGCGCGCTGCGGCCGGCCTCGCGAACGGCCTCGCGGTGGGCGCGGGACTCCTCCCCGGTCGCTCCGGGGGCCGCCGCGCCGTAGACGAGCACCAGCGGCTCGCCGAAGGCGGCGGCCACCTCCAGCGCCACGTGCAGGGCGCGCTCCGCGCCGGGCGACTCGTCGTACCCGAGGACGACGGACATGGGGCGGCCTCCTCAGGGCTCTGGCTCGGACTCGGGCTCGGAATCCGGCCCGGGCCCCGACTCGGCCCCCGACTCGGACCCCGGCCGCGGCTTCGCCTTCTTGGCGTGTACGAGGGCCGGGTCGGCCACCCCGCGCCGCTCCTGCCAGAAGCGGCCGTCCCGCAGCCGCCAGAAGCACATCACCAGCACCCCGACGACGGCGATGGCGATCCCGATGACCAGCGGGGGGCCGAGCCCGAACCAGGCGATCCCACCCGCCGAGTTCTCCGGATTCGACATGTCGCCGATCGACTCCACCAACAGCCAGGCCAGCAGGGCCGCCCCGACCACCGGCCCGAGGCCGATGAGCAGGAAGTTGTGCACGCTCTCCAGCAGGTGGCGGCGGTAGTAGACGGCGCAGGCCAGGCCGGTGAGCGCGTAGTAGAAGGAGATGAGCAGGGACAGCGCGGTCAGCGAGTCGAGCAGCGCGTTCTCACTGATCTGGTTGACGACGAGGTACCAGCCGATGGCGATGGCTGCCACCCACCACGTGCTCACGTCGGGGGTCCGGAAGCGCGGGTGGATGTGCGCGAGGTGCGGGGGCAGCGCGTGCCGGCGGGCCATGGACAGGGCGGTGCGCGAGGCGGGAATGATCGTGGTCTGGGTGGAGGCCAGGGCGGAGGTGCAGACCGCGAGGAGCACCACCCAGTCCCAGCCGCCCATGACCTCGTGGGCGAGCACGGCGAAGACGGCCTCCTCCTCCCCGGCGTTCTCGGCGAGGAACGTGGTCCCGGCGTAGCCCACGACTGCGAATCCGACGGACAGGTAGGTGACCAGCAGCACCACCGTCGACCAGATCCCGGCCTTGCCGGGCGCGGTGGCGGAGTCCTCGACCTCCTCCGTGAGGTTCACCGCGGACTCCCAGCCCCAGTAGATGAACACGCCGAGCAGCAGTCCGCCGGTGAGGGCGGCGCCGCCTGCGCCGAAGGGGTTGAGCCACCCGATGGAGGGCTCGATCGAGTCGAGGGTGCTGGTGCCCGCGTAGATCCGGTAGATGGCCACGACGGCGAAGACCAGCAGGAAGAACACCTGGGCGAGGATGAGGACGTCCTGGAGGTGGGCCGACATCTCGGTGCCGATGACGCAGATCGCCGTCATCACGAGGATCACGAGGACGGTGAGGCCCTGACGGACGGCCTCGTTCGCGGCCCAGCCGTCGAGGCCCGCGGCGAGCAGGCCGAAGTGCACGGCGACGTCGGCGAGGGAGCCGATGACGAGTACGCCGGTCATGGCGATGGCCCAGCCGCCGAGCCAGCCCGCCCAGGGGCCCATGGCGCGCGTCACCCACGAGAAGGTGGTCCCGCAGTCCTGGTCGACCTTGTTGAGGTAGTAGAACGCGGCGGCGATCAGCAGCATCGGCACGAAGGACGCCAGCATCACGCCCGGTGCGTAGATCCCGGCCAGGGCCACGATCGGGCCGATGACGGCGGCCAGCGAGTAGGCGGGCGAGGTGGAGTTCAAACCGATGACGAGCGCGTCGAGGAAACCGATCGCGCCGGCCTTGAGCCCCGCGTCCGCCTCCGGGAGCACGCCCGCCGGATCGCCGCCCTCGCCTTGGTGGGCCATGTACGCATCGTCACGCAACGGCCGTCGGCGCGCGAGACGGGAGGGCCTTCAGGGGCTGGTGTTCCAGCCCGCGATCACCGGGAGCCCGTGCTCGGTGGAGAGCACGCTGAAGGTGCCGGTGCGCAGCAGGAAGAGCCGCCCGTCCTGCGGCGGCAGTCCCAGGTAGCGGGCGGTGAGCACCCGCAGCAGGTGGCCGTGGGCGACCAGGACGGCGTTGCCGCGGTCCGCGCGCAGTACGTCGGCCACCCGGGCCAGTACCCGGTCCGCGCGGGCGCCCACCTCGGCGGCGCTCTCACCGGGGTGCTCCGCGTCCCCGGGCGGGACCCCGTCGGTCCACAGGGACCAGCCGGGCCGGTCCCGCAGGATCTCGGCGGTGGTGACGCCCTCGTAGCCGCCGTAGTCCCACTCGTACAGGTCGGGGTCGCTCACTCCGCCGGCGAGGCCGGCGAGGTCGGCGGTCGCGACGGCCCGGCGAAGCGGGCTGGTCAGCACGAGGGCCGGCTGCCGGTCCCGGAAGAAGGGGGCCAGCGAGACGGCCTCCTCGACCCCGCGCGCGGTCAGGGGGACGTCGGTGCGGCCGGTGTGCCGCCCGTTCGCGCTCCACTCGGTCTCTCCGTGCCTCACCAGCAGCAGGTCACTCACGTCTCGGACCCTAAGGCCTGCGGCGCGGCGGCGCCGGGGGTTTCGGCGGGCGTGTCCCGGCGGATTCGATGCGCAAACGATGCGAGTTGGCCCCGCGCCCCTCGATGGCGAGGCTCGGGACATGGACGAGGTGGAGCGCGAGGAACGTGTCGCGGCCGGTTTCACGGCGGGCGACGAGGCCTGCATGGAAGCGGTCCACCGGCGCTGGCGGCCGCTGGTGCACTCCCTCGCCCGGCGCGCGCTGGGCGACGAGCGGGAAGCCGAGGACGTGACCCAGCAGGTCTTCCTGGCCGCCTGGCGCGGCCGCGGCGGCTACCGCCCGGGCCCCGGCGGCCTGGGGGCCTGGCTGACCGGGATCACCCGGCACAAGGTGGCCGACGCCCTGGACGCGCGGACCCGGCGGGCCCGGGTGGCCGACGCCGCCCGGCGCTGCGGTCCGCGCCCCGGCCCGCAGCCGGAGCCGGAGCAGGTCGTGGAGCGGTTGGTGGTCCTCGGCGAGCTGGCCCGGCTGCCGTCGGCGCAGCGGCGGGTACTGCGCCTCGCGTTCTACGGGGACCTGACCCAGGCGCAGATCGCGGAGCGCACCGGGATGCCGCTGGGCACCGTCAAGAGCCATATGCGGCGGGCGCTGCGCGGGCTGCGCCGGTCACTGCAGACGCACCCGCCGCAAGCGATTCGATGACGGCCAGGCCCGAGCGCAGCCCGAACAGCCGCTCGGTGCGCGGGGCCGCGCTGCGGGTCCCCCAGCCGGGCCCGGCCAGCAGCAGCGCCGGGTGTCCGCGTGCCCCGCGCGGCCCCCACTCGATGGCGGCCACCGACCGGGCCAGGGCTTCGTCGGCGGTCGTACGGGACTGCGCCCACAGCACGACGGCACGCGGGCCGGTGCGCCGCACGGCGTCGCGCAGGGCGTCGGCGGGCAGCGCCGCGCCGAACATGCGCACGGGCAGGCCGCGTTCCCCGAGGGCCGCGGTCAACGCCTCGATCGGCAGGCTGTGCTGCTCCCCCGGCGCGCACGCGAGGAGCAGCGGCCGGGTCCGCGGCCGCTCCGCCACGGGTCGGATCCGGCTCATCGCCGCGGAGATCTGCCACGACAGCAGGTGTTCCACCTCCACGTAACGCTCCCCGGCCGAGGCCCACTTGCGACCCACCGCGTGCAGGGTCGGCGCGAGGACCTCCTCCCACGCGGTCACCAGGCCGTCCTCCGCCAGGGCCGCGGCCAGCAGGTCCGTCACGGCCGGTGCGTCGAGTCGTACGGCGGCCCGTGCGAGTCCCCTGCAGGCCGGGCGGACCTCCCCCAGCGGAAGGGCGTTGGGCCCGCCCGGCGCCCCGGCCGCGGCCCGGGGCACGGCGGCGGCGCAGGGGCCGGGGGTCCCGCCGAGGGCGGCCCGGGCCGCCTCGGACGGGGGCACGCCCTGCGCGGTCAGCCGGCACATCAGCTCCAGGCGGGCGATGTCCCGCGGGGTCCAGCGGCGGTGCCGCCCGTCCTCCCGGAAGGCGGGGCCGATGGCGTAGCGGCGCTCCCAGGACCGCAGGGTGGTCGGCGAGACCCCGAGGTGCCGGGCGACGGCCCCGGTGCTCAGCGCGGCGTCGGGCCCGCCCCGAGCGGATTCGGTCGGGCCGGGTTCGGTCGGGCCGGGTTCGGTCGGGCCGGGTTCGGTCGGCGGCGCGGGCTCCACCCGTTCACGGTACGGCGCGGACGCCGGGCGGGAGGTCAGCCGAGGCCGCGCCCCCGGCGGAAGCGGTCCAGCCCGTCGGCCAGCCCGGTCACCGGCTCGGGGTAGTCGTACCGGGCCCGCTCCGGTGCGGGCAGCCGCCACGGCTCGTGCACGCGCGGTGCGGTCAGGCCGGCGAGTTCGGGGACCCAGCGGTGCACGTAGGCGCCGTCGGGGTCGTACTTCAGGCCCTGGCGGACGGGGTTCAGGACGCGGTTGGGCCGGGTGTCGGTGCCCGTCCCGGCCACCCACTGCCAGTTGAGCTGGTTGTTGGCGAGGTCCCCGTCCACGAGCAGGTCCAGGAAGTGCCGGGCCCCGGTCCGCCAGTCCACGTACAGGGTCTTGGTGAGGAAGCTCGCGGCGAGCAGCCGGCCGCGGTTGTGCATCCAGCCCTCGTGGCGCAGCTGGCGCATGGCCGCGTCGACCACCGGATAGCCGGTGAGGCCGTCCTTCCAGGCCTGGATCTCCTCCTCGGCGGCCGGCCCGGTGCGCCAGCGGTCCTGCCGGGCCCGGTAGTCGGCGGTCGCGACCGCGGGCCGGGCGGCGAGCACCTGGTGGTGGAAGTCCCGCCAGCACAGCTGCCGGACGAAGGCCGCGGCGCCGGGGCCGCCGAGCGCCCGGGAGCGGTGGACGGCCTCGACGGGCGAGAGGGTGCCGAAGTGCAAGTGCGGCGAGAGGCGGGAGGTGGCATCGCCGGCGAGGTCGTCGTGGGCCTCCTCGTAACCCTCGATCCCGGAGCGCAGCCAGCCCTTCAGGAGGCGGCGGGCCACGCTCTCGCCTCCCCGCGCCAGGCCCGGCGAGACTCCGGCGACGGCGGTCCGGTCGGGCAGCGGCTCGGAGCCGACGCGGTCGGGGACGCGTACGGAGCGCGGGGCGGCCCAGACGGCTCGCAGGGGCAGGTCCGCCCAGCGGCGCAGGTAGGGCGTGAAGACGGCGAAGTGGTCGGAGCCGGCCGGGAGCACGGCTCCGGGCGCGACGGCGGTCACCACCGTGTCGTGGACGTAGAGCCGGCGGCCTTCGGCTTCGAGCGCGGCGCGCAGGCGCTCCTCGCGGGCCCGGGCGTAGCCGCTGACCCCGGCCGCCATGTGGACCTCGTCGGCGTCGCACTCGCGCACCAGGGCACAGACCTCGGCGACGGCGTCGGTGCCGGAGCGGACCACGAGGCGGCCGCCGCGGTCGCGCAGTGCGGAGTCGAGGTCGGCGAGAGCGTCCGCGAGGAAGGCGAGCCGGTTGGGGGCGCTGAAGGAGGCGACCGGGGCGGCGCGGTCGCGGACGAAGAGCGGCACCACCTGGTCGCAGGAGGACAGTGCCGCGCGCAGCGGTGGATGGTCGTGCAGGCGCAGGTCGGAGGTGTACAGGACGACCGCGACGTTCATGGCTCTCGCTCCGCGTCAGGGCTGTGGGGGACGGCTGTCGTGGGGTACTTCGGCGGCGGGGGCCGCCGCGGATGCGGGGGCGCCCCGGCCGGCCTGCCGGTCGAGGCGTTCGGCGGCGCGGGCGATGTTGCGGGCCATCCCGCCGAAGACCAGCGCGTGGAAGGGGGACACGCTCCACCAGTACAGGTGCCCGAGCAGCCCGTGCGGGTGGAACAGGGCGCGCTGGCGGTACGTCGACCGCGGCCGTGGCCCCCCGGCGGGGGCCGGGCCGGGGGCCGGGCCGGGGGCCGGCGCGGGCTCCGCGTACATCTCCAGCCAGGCGAGGCCCGGCAGCCGCATCTCCGCGCGCAGCCGCAGCAGGCGGCCCGGTTCGATCTCCTCCACCCGCCAGAAGTCGAGGGAGTCCCCCACCCGGAGGCGGGCCGCGTCGCGGCGGCCGCGGCGGATGCCGACCCCGCCGACGAGCCGGTCCAGCCAGCCCCGTACGGCCCAGGCCAGGGGGAAGGAGTACCAGCCGTTGTCGCCGCCGATGCCCTCCACCACCCGCCACAGCGCTTCGGGGGTGGCCGCGACGGAGCGTTCGCGCCGGTCGGTGTAGAGGCTGCCGCCCGCCCAGCCGGGGTCGGTGGGCAGCGGGTCGCTGGGCGCGCCGGGCACGGCGGCGGAGGACCAGCGGGTGGTCACGTCGGCCTCGCGCACCCGCTGGAGTGCGAGGGTCAGGGCCTGGTCGAAGCCGATGGGGGCGCCGGGCGGGTCGGGTACGTACCGGGCGATGTCGTGCTCGTCGCAGACCACCTCGTGGCGCAGGGATTCGGCGAGCGGCCGCGCCAGTGCCCGCGGTACGGGCGTCACGAGCCCGATCCAGTGGCTGGACAGCCGCGGGGTGAGCATGGGGACGCGCAGGATGAGCCGGTGGGGCAGCCCGGCGACGACCGCGTAGCGCCGCATCATCTCCTCGTACGTGACCACGTCCGGGCCGCCGATGTCGAAGGCCCGGTCGACCTCGGGCGGCATGGTGGCGCTGCCGACGAGGTAGCGCAGCACGTCCCGCACGGCGATGGGCTGGCAGCTGGTGCCGACCCAGCTCGGGGTGATCATGACGGGGAGGCGTTCGGTGAGGTAGCGCAGCATCTCGAAGGAGGCCGAGCCGGACCCGATGATGACGGCGGCGCGCAGGTAGGTGGCGGGCACCGGCGAGGCGAGGAAGATCTCGCCGACCTCGGCGCGTGAGCGCAGGTGCGGGGAGAGTGCGTGGACCGGGATGCCCGCGGGGGTGAGTCCGCCCAGGTAGACGATGCGGCGGACCCCGGCGGCGTGGGCGCGCCCGGCGAAGACGCGGGCCGCGGCGCGGTCGCGTTCCTCGAAGTCCGCGCCCGTGCCGAGGGAGTGCACGAGGTAGTAGGCCACGTCGATGCCGCGCAGGGCCGCCGCGACGGATTTCGGGTCGGTGACGTCCCCGCGGACGATCTCGGTTCGTCCGGCCCACGGGTGGTCGCGCAGCTTTTCCGGGGAGCGTGCGAGGCAGCGGACCCGGTGGCCGGCGCCGAGGAGTTCGGGCACCAGCCGGCCGCCGATGTAGCCGGTGGCTCCGGTGACCAGGCAGTGCAGGCCCGTCATGGCTCTCTCCGCTCTTCGGTGTTCCGTGCTGTCCCGTGCCGTCCCTGTAATGGGTTCCCGCCGTTCGGCGTCTACGGATGCACGGGATGCACGGGTCCCCCGATCGGCCCATCGCAGCCCCCTCCGGCTCCGAAGCGGCCGCGTCGGCGGGCCACGGCGGCGGTGATCCGGCCCGCAAGGGGGCCATTGGTACAGTCGCGGCATGGCCGTGGACGAGCTCGACACCCGGATCCTGCGCCTGCTGATCGAGCAGCCGCGCACCAGCGTGCGCGAGTACGCCCGCCTCCTCGGCGTGGCGCGCGGCACCCTTCAGGCCCGGCTGGACCGGCTGGAGCGCACCGGGGTGATCACCGGGACGGGGCCGGTGCTCTCCCCTGCCGCGCTGGGACATCCGGTACTGGCCTTCGTGCACATCGAGGTCACCCAGGGTCACCTGGACGAGGTCGGCGACGCCCTGGCCGCCGTGCCCGAGATCATCGAGGCCTTTTCGATCACCGGTGGCGGGGATCTGCTGACCCGGGTGGCGGCGCGGGACAACGCGCACCTGGAGGACGTCATCCAGCGGCTGATCCGGCTCCCGGGCGTGGTCCGCACGCGGACCGAGGTCGCGCTGCGCGAGCGGGTCCCGCACCGGCTGCTGCCGCTGGTCGAAGCGGTGGGACGAGCGGCGGACAAATCCTGACAAGATGGTCGGGACACGCACACGACCGGCAGGACGGGCGCAACGGATGATTTCCGTCATATTCGATCTCGACGGCACCCTCGTGGACAGCGAGCCGAACTACTACGAGTCGGGCCGCCGCACCTTGGAGCGGCACGGGGTCCCCGATTTCACGTGGGAGCAGCACTCCCGCTACATCGGCATCGGAACCCTGGAGACCCTGGAGATCCTCAGGGACCGGTACGCGATCCAGGCCCCGGTGGAGCAGCTCCTCGCCGAGCAGAACGCCGCCTACCTGGAGCTGGCCCGCGCCGAGACCGAGGCCTTCCCCGAGATGCGCAAGTTCGTGGAGCGGCTGCACTGTGACGGGACCCCGATGGCGGTGGCCTCCGGCTCCTCCCGCGAGGCGATCGACGCCGTACTGGCCGGCACCGGGCTGGACTCGCTGCTGACCACGGTGGTCTCCGCCGAGGAGGTGGCGCACGGGAAGCCCGCCCCGGACGTCTTCCTGGAGGCGGCGCGGCGCCTGGGCGCGGACCCCGCCGATTGCGTGGTCATCGAGGACGCGGCCCCCGGCGCGCAGGCCGCCCGCGCCGCCGGCATGGGCTGCCTGGCCGTCCCGTACGTGTCGGCCACCGCCGACGACCCCGCCTTCGCGACGGCGGGCCTGCTGTTCCGGGGCGGGCAGCCCGAGTTCAGCGCGGACACCGCCTACGAGTGGCTCGGCGAACACCGCGCCGCCTGACCCCGCCGGGAAGATCCCGTGGTCGCCGCGAGTTAGTAGAACCGTGAACGAATTTGCGGTGGACGCGGTGGACGTGGACGTGGTGGTCATCGGCGCCGGGCAGGCGGGCCTGTCCAGCGCCTACCACCTGGCGCGGGCGGGGATCGGCCACGTGGTCCTGGACCACTCGCCCCGCCCGGGCGGGGCCTGGCAGTTCCGCTGGCCCTCGCTCACCTACGGCAAGGTCCACGGCATGCACGCCCTGCCCGGGATGGAGCTCACCGGCGCCGATCCGCTGCGACCGTCCTCGGAGGTGATCGGCGCGTACTTCGCGGCGTACGAGGAGCGGTTCGGCCTGCGCGTACGGCGGCCCGTGGACGTCACGGCCGTACGCGAGGGCACCGACGGGCGGCTGCTGGTGGAGTCCTCGGCCGGTGCCTGGTCGGCGCGGGCCCTGGTCAACGCCACCGGGACCTGGGACCGGCCGTTCTGGCCGCGCTACCCGGGGCAGGAACTCTTCCGCGGCCGCCAACTGCACACCGCGAACTACCCGGGGCCGCAGGAGTTCGCCGGGGCGCGCGTCATCGTCGTCGGCGGGGGCACCTCGGCGGTGCAGCACCTGCTGGAGATCGCCGAGGTGGCGGCGGAGACCACCTGGGTCACCCGGCGGCCCCCGGTGTTCCGCGACGGCGGCTTCGGCGAGGCCGAGGGCCGCGCGGCGGTGGCCATGGTGGAGGAGCGGGTACGGCGCGGGCTGCCGCCGCAGAGCGTGGTCAGCGTGACCGGGCTGCCGCTGAACGAGGCGGTCCGCGGCGGGCTGGAGTCGGGGGTGCTGGAGCGGCGGCCGATGTTCGACCACCTCACCGCCACGGGCGCCGGCTGGGCCGACGGGCGGCGCGTGGAGGCGGACGTGATCCTGTGGGCCACCGGTTTCCGCGCGGCCATCGACCACCTGGCCCCGCTGCGCCTGCGCGAACCGGGCGGCGGCATCAGGGTCGAGGGCACCCGCGCGGTCCGCGACGCACGCGTCCACCTGGTCGGCTACGGCCCGTCGGCCTCCACCGTCGGCGCCAACCGCGCCGGCGCCGCCGCCACCCGGGCCATCCGCCGGCTCCTGGCGCCCCGGCCGTCGCCCGCCACCGCCGTGCCCGTGCGCTGACTTCAGGTGGCGTCCGCGGGCGTGCCCGCCCGGGCGCGACCGGCCGCGGCGCGGTTCCGGTTGAACTCCGCGACGTGTTTCTTGTGTTCCTCGTACGTGGCCGAGAAGCGGGTGTCGCCCGCCTTCACGGTGACGAAGAAAAGCCAGTCGCCGGGCGTCGGGGCGACCGCCGCCGCCATGGCCTCCAGGCCGGGGCTGTCGATCGGCGTGGGCGGCAGGCCCTGGCGCTCGTAGGTGTTGAACGGGCTGTCGATCCGGGTCTCGCTCAGCTTGGTGTCCACCGTGGAGCGGTTCAGCGCGTAGTTGATGGTGGAGTCCATCTGGAGCGGCATCGACTTGGCCAGCCGGTTGTGCACCACGCGGGCGACCTTGCCCATGTCGGATCGGGTGTCCGCCTCCGCCTCGATGATGCTGGCGAGCGTGGCCGTCTGATACGGGGTCATCCCGTGCGCCTTGCCGCCGTCGGCGACGGCTTTGGTGGCGAGCTTCTGACGGGCCGTCTGCACCATGTACCGCAGGACGGTGGCGGGCGTGCTCGTCGAAGTCACCGGATAGGTGGCCGGGAAGAGGTACCCCTCCGGGTTGCCCTTCGCCTCGGCTGGCAGGTCCAGTGCGGCCGTGGCGACCGCCGCCTTCGTGGAGCCGGCCGGGAGCTTCAGCTCGCGGTCGATCGCGGTGTACACCTGCGGAGCCCGCCAGCCCTCGGGAATCAGCAACAGGCGCGGCTTCTCCGGCGCTTCCTCGCCCGAAGGCATCGAGATCAGGACTCCCGCCCCGATCGCGAGCAGTATGCCGAGGAACAGCGCCAGCCGGCCCCGGCGGGTGAGCCTGGAGCGGCGCGGCGACGGCGGCCGGTACTCGTGACGCATACGGGCACGCTAACCCGCGAAGTGTCATATTTCCGGCATCCGACCCGTGTGCCGGTCATACGATCAGATCACACGTTCACGGGAACCGGCTCAGCCTCCCCGGCGTGCGCGGCAGACTGCGACACGGACACCGGCTCCGGCTTCGACACCGGCTCCGGCTTCTGCTCGGCCTCGCGGTCCCGCCGGACCAGGGCGGCGTAGCGGCCGTCCGCCTCCAGCAGTTCCTCGTGCGTACCGCTCTCGGCGATGCGGCCCTTGTCGAGGACCACGATCTGGTCCGCATCGCGCACGGTGGAGAGGCGGTGCGCGATGGTGATGGTGGTGCGGCCGGCGGAGAGATTGTCGATGGCACGCTGGACGGCATGCTCGGTGCGGGTGTCCAGGGCGCTGGTGGCCTCGTCGAGGATCAGCACCGGCGGGTCGCGCAGGATGGTGCGGGCGATCGCGAGGCGCTGCTTCTCGCCGCCGGAGAAGCGGTAGCCGCGCTCGCCGACCAGCGTGTCGTACCCGTCGGGCAGCGACTCGATGTGTTCGTGGATCTGGGCGGCGCGGGCCGCTTCGGCTATCTCCTCGTCGGTCGCGTCCGGCTTGGCGAAGCGAAGGTTGTCGGCGACGGAGGCGTGGAAGAGGTAGGTCTCCTGGGAAACCACTCCGATGGAGCGGGCCAGCGAGTCGAAGTCCAGGTCGCGCACGTCCACCCCGTCGAGGGTGACCCGTCCGCCGGTCACGTCGTACAGCCGGGGCACGAGGTAGCTCAGGGTGCTCTTGCCGGATCCGGTGGGGCCGACCACGGCGAGGGAGCCGCCGGCCGGGACGGTGATGTCGAGGCCCTTCAGGGTGGGCCCGTGCTGGGCGTCGTACGCGAAGTCCACGTCTTCCAGCCGGACCTCGCCCTTGGCGCGGCCCAGTTGGACCGGGTCCTCGCGCTCGGTGATGTCCACCGGCAGGTCGAGGTACTCGAAGATGCGGGCGAACAGCGCGAGCGACGTCTGGATCTGGACCCCGGTCGACAGCAGGCTCACGGCGGGCCTGAACAGGCCCTGCTGGAGGGTCACGAAGGCGACGAGGGTGCCGACGGAGAGCGAGGGGGCACCGGACTGGAGGGCTATGCCGGCAGCCCAGTAGATGAGCGCGGGCATGGCGGCCATGACGATGCCGATGGTGGACATCCGCCAGCGCCCGGCCATGCTGGAGCGGACCTCGAGGCCGACGAGCTTCTCGGACTCCTCGGCGAAGGACGCGGTGAGCGAGTCGGCGCGGCCCATGGTGCGGCCGAGCAGGATGCCGCTGACCGACAGGGACTCCGTGACCGTCGCCGCCATGGCGGCCATCTGCTTCTGGCGCTGCGTGGTGATCTTCTTGCGCTCGCGGCCCACCCGGCGGCTGATCCACACGAAGACGGGGAGCAGGAGGAGCGAGACGAGCGTGAGCCGCCAGTCGAGGGCGAGCATCGCGACGACGGAGGCGATCACGGCCGTCAGGTTCGACACGAGCGAGGTCGCCGTCGAGGTGACGGTCGCCTGCATGCCGCCGATGTCGTTGGCTATGCGGGACTGCACCTCGCCGGTGCGGGTGCGGGTGAAGAAGGCCAGCGGCATCCGCTGGAGCTGGGCGTAGACGCCGGTGCGCAGGTCGTGCATGACGCGCTGGCCGACCGTGGTGGAGATCAGGGTCTGGAGCACGCCGAAGACACTGGTGACGACGGCCGTGAGGATCATGCCGAGGGCGAGCAGGCTGAGCAGCCCGGTGCGCCCCTGCGGGATCGCGACGTCGAGGATCTCCTTGAGCAGGAACGGCGAGGCGACGCCGACCAGCGAGGAGGCGCCGACGAGCATGCCGACGACGGCCAGACGGCCGCGGTACGGCCGGAAGAGGCCGACGATGCGGCGCAGCTCACGGGGCTGCTCCGCCGGGGCCGGGCGGCTGGGGTCGAGGGCTTCTTTCGATGGGGTCCACTCGGGTTCTTTGGGGCGCATGGGCCTCCTTCTGACGAGACTCGCATGAGCATAGCTCATTGTTACCTATACTCACAATGAATCTGGTCCTGATAGTGTTCCCAGTATGAGCACCGCTTCCGAGACCGACACCACAGACGGCGTCCTGGCCGAGCAGCTGCTGCGCCTGACCCGGCGGCTCCATCGCATCCAGAAACGCCATCTCGAGCCGCTCGGAATCACCCCCGCCCAGTCCCGGCTGCTGCGCCTCGTCTCGCACTACGACAGCGCCGAGCCGCCCCGGATGGCGGACCTCGCCGCCCGCCTGGAAGTCGTGCCCCGCGCCGTGACCACGCTGGTCGACGGCCTGGAGGCGGCCGAGTGCGTCCGCCGTGCGCCCGACCCGGCGAACCGGCGCGTCATACGGATCGAGCTCACCGACACCGGCCGCGCCACGCTGCGGCGGCTGCGCAACGCGCGAACCGACGCGGCAGAGGAGATCCTGGCTCCGTTGACCGCCGGTCAGCGCGAAGTGCTCGGCGGTCTGCTCAACGCGCTCGCGGACGCCCCGGCGGAGCGGCGCTGCTGAGAACGCACGCACCGGCCCCCGTCTCGTGACCCGGGGCTGGGCCGAACGAGTGAGGCGAGGGGTCGCACATGCCGCTGCTGGAGCCGAAGCCCGGGACCCTGCGCCCGCGGACCATCGGCGGCCCCGCCCCCGACCGGGTGCCCGAGCGGCGGGCCACCGGCACCCCGGAGCCGCTGCGCACCGAGCTGAGCGAGCTGCTGGGCGCGGAGAAGGTGCTGTGGAAGGTCTCCGACCTGGTCCGCTACGCCTCGGACGCCTCCCCGTACCGATTCGTACCGCAGGTCGTCGTGATCGCCGAGGACATCGACGACGTCTCCGCGGTCCTCTCGTACGCGCACGGCAGGCAGCGCGAGGTCGTCTTCCGCGCCGCCGGGACCTCCCTCAACGGCCAGGCCCAGGGCGAGGACGTCCTGGTCGACGTACGCCGCCACTGGGCCGGCGTCGAAGTGCTGGAGGAGGGCCGGCGGGCGCGGATCCAGCCGGGCACCACCGTCCTGCGGGCCAATGCCGCGCTCGCCCGGTACGGCCGGATCCTCGGTCCCGACCCGGCCAGCGCCATCGCCTGCACCCTCGGCGGGGTCGTCGCGAACAACGCCTCCGGCATGACCGCCGGTACCACGCGCAACTCGTACCGCACGCTCTCCTCCCTCACCTTCGTGCTGCCCGGCGGCACCGTCGTGGACACCGCGGACCCGCTGGCCGACGAGGAGCTGGCCCGCGCCGAACCGGCGCTGTGCCACGGGCTGATGGACATCAAGAGGGAGATCGAGGCCGACCCCGGGCTGGTGGCCCGGATCCGCGCCAAGTACGAGATCAAGAACACCACCGGCTACCGCCTGGACGCCTATCTCGACGGCAACACCCCCGTGGAGATCCTGCGCGGGCTGATGGTCGGTTCGGAGGGCACCCTCGGCTTCATCGCCGAGGTCGTCTTCGACACCCTCCCGCTGGACCGCGAACTCACCAGCGCGCTGCTGTTCTTCCCCTCGCTGCCCGCCGCGGCCGCCGCCGTCCCCCTCTTCACCGAGGCGGGCGCCCTCGCCGTCGAGCTGATGGACGGCAACACCCTGCGCGCCTCGGTCAGCGTCGCCGGCGTGCCCGCCGACTGGGCCGGGCTGCCCAAGGACACCACCGCGCTGCTGGTGGAGTTCCGGGCCCCGGACGAGGCGGGCCGCGCCGCGTACGAACGGCGCGCGGCCGAGGTCCTCGCCGGGCTGGAACTGGTCGCGCCCGTGGCCTCGGTGACCAACGCCTTCACCCGGGACGCGAGGACCATCTCCGGCTACTGGAAGGCCCGCAAGGCCTTCGTGACCGCCGTCGGCGGCGCCCGGGCCCCCGGCACCACCCTGATCACCGAGGACTTCGCGGTGCCCCCGTCCCGGCTCGCCGAGGCCTGCGAAGCGCTCCTCGAACTCCAGGCGCAGCATGGCTTCGACGCGGCCGTCGCCGGTCACGCGGCCCACGGAAACCTGCACTTCCTGCTCGCCTTCGACGCCGCCGAGCCCGCCGACGTCGAGCGGTACGCCGCCTTCATGGACGCCTTCTGCCGGCTCACCGTGGAGCGGTTCGACGGTTCCCTGAAGGCCGAGCACTCCACCGGCCGCAACATGGCTCCCTTCCTGGAACTGGAGTGGGGCCCCAAGGCCACCGAGCTGATGTGGCGCACCAAGCGGGTCGTCGACCCGGACGGGGTGCTCGCCCCGCGGATCCTGCTCGACCGCGATCCGCGGGCGCACCTGCGCGGCCTGAAGACCATCCCGCGGGTCGAGGCCGTCGCCGACCCGTGCATCGAGTGCGGCTTCTGCGAACCGACCTGCCCCAGCGAGGACCTTACGACCACGCCCCGGCAACGGATCGTGCTGCGCCGCGAGATGATGCGCCAGCGGCCCGGCTCCCCCGTGCTCGACGGCCTGCTCGACGCCTACGGGTACGACGCCGTGGACACCTGCGCGGGCGATTCCACCTGCAAGCTCGCCTGCCCGGTCGGCATCGACACGGGCGCGCTGATGAAGGACTTCCGCCACCGCCGGTACGGCCCGCGCGAGGAGCGCGCCGCCGAGCTGGCCGCGCGGCGTTTTCGTACCGTCGAGGCCTCCGCCCGGCTGGCCGTGGCCGCCGCCGACAAGATCACCGACCTGGTCGGGGACCGGTTGCTCGAAGCGGTGACGGGGGCCGCGCGCAAGGCCGTACGACCCGACCTGATTCCGCGGTGGCTGCCGCAGATCCCCGGCGCCGCGGCCCGGAAACTGCCCGCGACCCGGCGGGTCGGCGCCTCGGCCGTGTACTACCCGGCCTGCGTCAACCGGATCTTCGCCGGCCCCGACGGGCAGCCCGGCCCCTCCCTGCCGCAGGCTCTGGTGGCGGTCTCCGAGCGCGCCGGGAAGCCCGTGTGGATCCCCCGGGACGTCACAGGGACCTGCTGCGCGACCATCTGGCACTCCAAGGGGTACGACGCCGGGAACCGGGTGATGGCGAACCGGATCGTGGCGGCCGCCTGGGGCTGGACGGCGGGCGGGCGGCTTCCGTTGGTGGTCGACGCCTCGTCCTGCACGCTGGGCCTCGCGCACGAGGTGATCCCCTACCTGACCGCGGACAACCGGGCGCTCCACGCGGACCTGCACATCGTCGACTCGGTCGTCTGGGCGGCGCAGGAGTTGCTGCCGCACCTGGAGATCCGGCGCACGGTCGGCTCGGCCGTGCTCCATCCCACCTGCTCGATGCGGCACTTGGACGACGAGGCGCACCTGCGGGCGGTGGCCGGGGCCTGCGCGCGGGAGGTGGTGGTTCCGGACGATGCGGGCTGCTGCGCCTTCGCGGGCGACCGCGGCATGCTGCACCCGGAGCTCACCGCCTCCGCGACGGCCCGCGAGGCGGCGGAGGTGACGGCGCGGCAGTTCGACGCGCACCTGTCGGCGAACCGGATGTGCGAGATCGGCATGGACCGGGCCACCGGGCGCAGCTACTACTCGGTCCTGCTCGAACTGGAACGCGCCACCCGCCCGTGACCGTCCGGGAGTGCTTCCGCACCACGGAAAATCGATTGCCCGAGGCCGGTCCGGAAGGCGAACCTTGCACGGTTTGAACCACTCGACCAGTCATGGGGCGTCATGCAGATCAGCGATCTTCCGTATCCGGACCCAGGGGTACCCGACGCTCGCTCCGGCCCTCGTTTCCTGGTGTGGCTGGGCCTCGGCCAACTCGGCGGACAGGCCAAAAGCCTGTGCTGGGGGCTGCTGCACTTCTCCGGCGTCGCCGGACTGCCGTACGCGGTGGGCCTGGGCGTCGACGCGGTCGTCGACCGCGATTCCGGCCGGCTGCTGCTCGTCGGCGGCCTCTTGGTCCTGCTGGGCGTGGCCATCTCGGTCGGTGACGCCATGCTCCACCGCACCGCCGTCACCAACTGGATCACGGCCGCCGCGCGCGTGCAGCAGTTGCTCGCGCGCAAGACCGCCGAATTGGGCTCCGCCCTGACCCGGCGGGTCGCCGCGGGCGAGGTGGTCGCCGTGTCCACCGGCGACGTGGAGAAGATCGGCTGGTTCGTCGAGGCCGTCTCCCGTTTCCTGGCCGCCGCCTTCGCCGTCGTCCTCGTCTGCGTGGGCCTGCTCTTCTACGCCCCGGCGCTCGGCGTGGTCGTGGCGATCGGCGTGCCCGTGGTCGCCCTGGCCGCGCTGCCGCTGCTGCCGCGCGCCACCAAACGCGCGGACTTCCAGCGGGAGAAGGCCGGCAAGGCCACGGAGCTGGCCTCCGACACCGTCGCGGGACTTCGGGTCCTGCGCGGCATCGGCGGCGAGGAACTGTTCCTCAGCCGCTACCGCGAGGCCTCGCAGGAGGTCCGCAAGGCCGCCGTGCGCAGTGCCCGGATGTGGGCGCTGATCTCCGCGATCCAGGTGCTCCTGCCGGGCGCGCTGCTGATCACCGTCGTCTGGTACGGCGCCGCGCTGGTCGTGGACGGGCGCATCGAGGTGGGTGAACTGGTCGCGGCGTTCAGCGCGGTGGCGACCCTGCTCTACCCGCTTCGGCACTTCGAGGAGATCGCCATGGCCTACTCCTTCTCCCGTCCCTCCGCGAAGCGGGCCGCCCGGGTGCTGTCGCTGACGCGTACGGCGGCGGATGCCGCGGAACCGCAGGACGGGAAGCCGAAGAACGGGAAGCCGGAGGACGGGAAGCCGAGGGGCGCCGAGCCGCGGGCCATCGTGGTGCCGGACGCGCCCGCTCCGGGCGGCGACCTGTACGACCCGGGGACCGGGCTGCTGGCTCCGGCGGGCGTGTTCACCGCCGTGGTGTGCGGGGACCCGGACCTGGCGGGGCGGCTCGCCGAACGCCTCGGCGGCCACCCGGTCGACGACGCGGCCGACGAGGCCGGCAGCGGTGCCCCGGTGCTGCTGGGCGGAGTCGCGCTGGACGAGCTCGCGCTGGACACCGCGCGCACGCTGGTCCTCGTACAGGACAAGGACCCGGTGTTGCTGTCCGGGACGCTGCGCGAGCTGTTCGACGTACCGGCGTCCGGAGCGGTCGGCCCGGGGGCCGCCCTGGACGCCGCCCAGTGTGCGGACGTGCTGGACGCGCTGCTGCAGTCCGCCCCGGACGGGGTGGCGGACCCGATGGACGCGCGGATCACCGAGCGCGGCCGGTCGCTGTCCGGCGGGCAGCGCCAGCGGCTCGCGCTGGCCCGGTCCCTGGTGACCGACCCGGAGGTGCTGGTGCTCGACGAGCCGACCTCGGCGGTCGACTCGCACACCGAGGCGCGGATCGCGGACGGCATCGCGGCCCTGCGCGCCGGGCGCACGACGGTGGTATTGGCGTCCTCGCCGCTGCTGCTGGACCGCGCCGACCGGGTCGTCCTCGTCCACGAGGGTGCCGCCGTGGCGACCGGAACGCACCGCGAACTGCTGCAGGGCGAACCGCGCTACCGGGCGGTGGTCACCCGCGAGACCGACGCGGAACAGCGGCTGGCGCGGATGGAAGAAGCACTCACCGAGATCGAGGAGTCCGCATGATCGGCATCGCGCCGCCGGATCACGATCCGGCGGCACCCGACACGGCCGCGACCCTGCCTGTGGGCACGTCGGCGACCGTACGGGACTATGTGCGCGGCCTGCTGCGCCGCCACCGGCGGGCCTTCGTGGTGCTGGTGACGGTCAACACGGTCGCGGTGATCGCCTCCATGGTCGGCCCGTACCTGCTGGGCCGGGTCGTGGACGAGCTCGCGGCGGGGGCGCGCGAGCTCCATCTGGGGCGGGTGGCGCTGCTGTTCGCGCTGGCGCTCGTCGTCCAGACGCTGTTCGTCCGCCTCGTCCGGCTGCGCGGGGCGATGCTCGGCGAGGAGATGCTCGCCGACCTGCGCGAGGACTTCCTGGTGCGTTCGGTCGGCCTGCCTCCGGGTGTGCTGGAGCGCGCGGGCACCGGGGACCTGCTGTCGCGGATCACCACCGACATCGACCGGCTGGCCAATGCGATGCGCGAGGCCGTGCCGCAGCTGGCCATCGGCGTGGTGTGGGCGGCGCTGCTCTTCGGGGCGCTCGCGGTGACCGCGCCGCCGCTGGCGCTGGCCTCGCTGGTGGCCCTGCCGGTGCTGGTGATCGGCTGCCGCTGGTACTTCAGGCGGGCGCCGTCGGCGTACCGCTCCGAGGCGGCCGGGTACGCGGCGGTCGCGGCGGCGCTCACCGAGACGGTGGACGCGGGCCGCACGATCGAGGCGCACCGGCTCGGCTCGCGCCGGATCGAGCTGTCGGAGCGGCGGATCAAGGAGTGGACGGCCTGGGAGCGGTACACGCTGTTCCTGCGGACCGTGCTCTTCCCCGTCGTCAACGTCACCTATGTGACGATCCTCGGCTCCGTGCTGATGATCGGCGGCTACTGCGTGCTGCGGGGCTGGATGTCAGTCGGTCAACTGACCACGGGCGCACTGCTCGCGCAGATGATGGTCGACCCGATCGGCCTGATCCTGCGCTGGTACGACGAACTGCAGATCGCCCAGGTCTCGCTGGCCCGGCTGGTGGGCGTACGGGAGATCGAGCCGGACGCGGGGGACGCGAAGGTCGCGCCGGAGGGCCGGGACGTACGGGCGGACGAGGTCCGCTTCGGCTACCGGGAGGGCGTGGACGTCCTGCACCAGGTGTCGATGTCCGTGCCGCCGGGCACCCGGATGGCGCTGGTCGGGCCCTCGGGCGCGGGCAAGTCCACGCTGGGGCGGCTGCTCGCGGGCATCTACGCGCCGCGGACCGGCGAGATCACCCTCGGAGGGGCGCGGCTGTCGCAGATGCCGGCCGAGCGGGTGCGCGAGCACGTGGCGCTGGTCAACCAGGAGCACCACGTCTTCGTGGGCTCGCTGCGGGACAACCTGCGCCTCGCACGGAGCGGCGCCGAGGACGGCGAACTGTGGGCGGCGCTGGGCGCGGTGGACGCCGACGGCTGGGCCCGGGCCCTGGAGTCCGGTCTGGACACCGAGGTCGGCTCCGGCAGCACGGCGCTGACCCCGGCGCAGGCGCAGCAGGTCGCGCTGGCGCGGCTGGTGCTGGCGGACCCGCACACGCTGGTGCTGGACGAGGCGACCTCGCTGCTGGACCCGCGTGCGGCCCGGCACTTGGAGCGCTCGCTGGCCCGGGTGCTGGACGGCCGTACCGTCATCGCGATCGCCCACCGGCTGCACACCGCGCACGACGCGGACGTGATCGCGGTGGTCGAGAGCGGCCGGATCAGCGAACTGGGCTCGCACGAGGACCTGGTCGCGGCCGACGGCGCGTACGCGGCGCTGTGGCGGTCCTGGCACGGCTGAGCGGCGGGCTGAGCGGCGGGCTGCCGTCTGCCGGCCGGCGTACCGAGGGCCCGGTACCCCCTGCGGGGTGCCGGGCCCTGGTGCGTGCGGACGGCTACGGGGCCGACGGCGGCAGGTAGGCCTGCTTCGACGCGCACGTCCAGACGACGGGGTGCAGGACGTTGCCGGAGTCGACCGCGTATCCGCCCACCCGGTCGTCGTCCGAGACGGTGAACGCACCCGCGTTCCCGGTGTCGGCGAGCCGGGGCAGCGCCAGGGTCGGGCCGCTGCCCCTCCACAGGGTGGCCTGGGTCGGCGGCGCGGTCTCCGGCGGGAAGGGACCGACCATGGTCGAGTCGGACGCGGTGCCGACGCTCACGCCGGTGGTGGGGCTGACGTCCTCGAAGCTGCCCCGGGTGCGGTCCCCGAGGTTGGGGACGTAGGTCATCTCCGTGTAGGGCGCCTGCCAGGTGACCCCGAAGGAGGTGATCAGGTGCGAGTACTCGTAGGTGCCAAAGATGCGTCCCTTCTCGTCGATGTCCTGCGGAAGGTAGGTGCTGTAGGTGTCACCGGGGTAGAACGGCTGGAGTTCCTGTGCGGGCGCCGCCGGATCCGCGGGCCACAGCAGTCCCGTCTCGTACCAGCTGTCGTCGACCACCCCGGTGCCGCGCCCGACGATCCGGCCCGCGTTGTTGATGCCCGTGACCTCGGCCAGTCCGACGACCTGCGGCGGAAGGGCCAGTTCCCTGCGGATCGTGGTGCCCGACCATTCGATGCCGGTCGTCCTGCCCGTGCCCGGATCGCGGCGCCGGCCGACGATGTGCCCCTTGTCGTTGATGTCGGAGGCCTGCTCGCCGCCGGGCAGCACGGTGACGGCCTTGAGGCCCGGGAAGTAGCGGAAGGAGATCGACGGCTTGCCGGGGCCCGTCAGTCCGCCGACCATCACGCCGAAACGATTCACCGCCGCCACGCTGCCCGCCGTGTAGCCCGCCGGCAGCGGGACGGCGTGCACGGCGGTGCCGAGCCAGTAGGCGGGCCTGTTCTGGGAACGGCCGACGGAGAGGTTCAGCGGGCCGAGCCCCTTCACCTCGGTGGTCGGGGTCCACGAAACCTCCCCGGGGCCCGGCAGCGACTCCAGCACCTGGACGCCCGGCCGGCAGCGCCTGGCCGCGGCGTCCCCGTCGGCCGCATGCGCGGCCGGGGCCACCACCAGCGTCGCGAGCGCCGTGGCGATCACGAGGACTGCCCGGGTGCGCGGGCGGCGGTCTCCGTTGTTCGTGTGCGTCTTGCCGTCCTTGTTCCTGTTCACGACTCCCCCTGGTCTGTGTCGGGCCGAGCGCTCCGCCGGTCCTGCCGGCGGCGGTGAGGCCGGGCAGGGCGCGCACCGGGCCGCGGGGCTCCTTCCGGCGGGCTGTACGTGGTGGCCGTGCCGACCACACCGCCGCGCTGCGCGCGGTGGCTTCGGCGGGCGGCGGTACGGCGTGCACGGCGGTGCCCGGCCAGTACGCCGAGCGGGCCGGTCGCGTTCACCCGGCCCGGGTGCACGGGTCGTCGCCGTCCGGGCCGGTCAGTGATTTCCGTACCCGGCTGGCCGGCTCGCAGCCTGCTCCGGTGTCCCGAGCCGCCGCCCGGGCCGGTGACGCGACGGCGGGCGGGACGGGGAGGGTCCCCGCCACGCTCGCGCCGATGGCGCTGCCTGGCTTCCCCATAGGTCCCCCCGGACGTCATGCGAGCCGACGGCTCTGACGGCTCGTCGGCTCACATGATGTCCGTACGGGACGGGGCTGGGTAGACGACCTCTGGCGGACGGTCTCCAGAGCCTCTAGTGCGGTGAACCTTTCAGGTCACCGCACTAGATGAGGCCGAGGGCCGCCGCGCCGCCCACGCCCGAGAGCAGCATGAACACCGGCATCAGGACCTTGAGCTCCACCCAGCTGCCGGCCCGGAAGCGCATCACCTTCGGGGGGCCGATCGGGTACCAGCGCTTGCCGGCGATGGGCAGGGGCCACAGGATCGGACAGCCCGAGACGGTCAGGGCGTCGCCGATGTCGTGGACCAGGGCGCCCAGCAGGATCGGCAGGCCGAGCCAGAGGTACTCCTGGCCGGGCCCGGTGAACAGCCAGTCGGCGCCGTTTCCGGGCTGGTCGAGCACGCCGGCCAGTATCCAGGCGCTGGTGGCGCCCAGCAGCCAGACCAGGACGTCACTGGACATCCGTGCGGCCCGCCACAGCAGGCCTTCGACGGCAAGGACCAGGTGGACGAAGAGCAGGGCGAGCACACCCCAGCGGTCGGCGGTGACGGCGAGGGCGGAGGATCCGGCGCCGATCAGGACGGCCCAGAGCCAGGTGTGCGTCAAAGTGCGGTGGCCGCCGCTGCGGCGGGCGTCGCGCGGGGCCCGGGTGGCCTTGTAGACGGAGTACGAGATCTTGTCGACCACCTCGCACAGGCCCTTGGAGAGCGGGCCGAAGGCGCGCGAGATCGTCGCCGACTTGTGGTCGAGGTCGGGGGCGAGAGCCGCGCCGGCACAGATCAGTGCGCCGACGACGAGAACGGGCCAGGGCATCGGACGCCCGGCTGCCGCTGTCGCCGCGCCGACCCCCAGCCAGGCTGCCGCCCCGGACAGAGAGTGCGCGGGCCCCATCATGGTCGTTCCCCACCCCGGTCATGTGCTGGTCGGGCCCTGGTGACGGATTCGTTCGGGCCGCATCGACGGCACAGCGTACCGTCGATGATCTTCCTTCCGGCCGCCGGTTCCCTCATCCGGGGGGAAGCCAGGCAAGATGGGGGGTGTGACCCTCATTGATCAGCTCCCGCCGAACGCCGACCCCGACGCCCTCTTCGAGGCTTTCTCCTCGTGGGCGGAGGACCAGGGCATCACCCTGTACCCGGCTCAGGAGGAGGCACTGATCGAGGTCGTCTCCGGGGCGAACGTGATCTTGTCCACCCCGACCGGCTCCGGCAAGAGCCTGGTCGCGGCGGGCGCGCACTTCACCGCCCTGGCCCAGGACAAGGTCACCTTCTACACCGCCCCGATCAAGGCGCTCGTGTCGGAGAAGTTCTTCGACCTGTGCAAGCTCTTCGGCACCGAGAACGTCGGCATGCTCACCGGCGACGCCTCCGTGAACGCCGACGCCCCGGTGATCTGCTGCACCGCCGAGGTGCTGGCTTCCATCGCCCTTCGCGACGGCAAGTACGCCGACATCGGCCAGGTCGTGATGGACGAGTTCCACTTCTACGCGGAGCCGGACCGCGGGTGGGCCTGGCAGATTCCGCTGCTCGAACTTCCTCAGGCGCAGTTCATCCTGATGTCGGCGACCCTCGGCGACATGAAGCGGTTCGAGGAGGACCTGACCCGGCGCACCGGCCGGCCGACCACGATGGTCCGCTCCGCGACCAGGCCCGTCCCGCTGTCGTACGAGTACGTCACCACGCCGATCACCGACACCATCACCGAGCTGCTCGAGACCCGGCAGGCGCCGGTCTACATCGTGCACTTCACGCAGGCCCAGGCGGTCGAGCGGGCGCAGTCGCTCATGAGCATCAACATGTGCACCCGCGAGGAGAAGGACAAGATCGCCGACCTGATCGGCAACTTCCGCTTCACCACCAAGTTCGGCCAGAACCTCTCCCGCTACGTCCGCCACGGCATCGGCGTGCACCACGCGGGCATGCTGCCCAAGTACCGGCGTCTGGTGGAGAAGCTGGCCCAGGCCGGTCTGCTGAAGGTCATCTGCGGCACCGACACCCTCGGCGTCGGCGTCAACGTCCCCATCCGCACGGTGCTGTTCACCGCGCTCACCAAGTACGACGGCAGCCGGGTCCGCACCCTGCGCGCCCGCGAGTTCCACCAGATCGCCGGCCGCGCCGGCCGGGCCGGCTTCGACACGGCGGGCTACGTGGTGGCCCAGGCGCCCGAGCACGTCATCGAGAACGAGAAGGCCCTCGCGAAGGCGGGCGACGACCCGAAGAAGCGCCGCAAGGTGGTCCGCAAGAAGGCTCCCGAGGGCTTTGTGGCCTGGTCGGACATTACCTTCGAGAAGCTCATCGCCGCCGACCCGGAGGCGCTGACCTCGCGCTTCAAGGTCACCAACATCATGCTCCTGTCGGTCATCGCCCGGCCGGGCGATGCCTTCAAGGCGATGCGTCACCTCCTCGAGGACAACCACGAGCCGCGCAAAGCCCAGCTGCGGCACATCCGCCGGGCCATCGCGATCTACCGCTCGCTGCTGGACGGCGGGGTCGTCGAGAAGCTGGACACCCCCGACGCCGAGGGCCGCACCATCCGGCTCACCGTCGACCTCCAGCAGGACTTCGCGCTCAACCAGCCGCTGTCCACCTTCGCGCTGGCCTCCTTCGACCTGCTGGACCCGGAGTCCCCCTCCTACGCGCTGGACATGGTCTCGGTCGTCGAGTCCACGCTGGACGACCCGCGCCAGATCCTGGCCGCCCAGCAGAACAAGGAACGCGGCATGGCCGTGGGCGCGATGAAGGCCGACGGGATCGAGTACGAGGAGCGGATGGAGCGGCTCCAGGACGTCACCTATCCCAAGCCCCTCGAAGAGCTGCTCTTCCACGCCTACGACGTGTACGCCAAGAGCCACCCGTGGGTGCGCGACCACCCGGTCTCCCCGAAGTCGATCATCCGTGACATGTACGAACGCGCGATGACCTTCACCGAGTTCACCTCCTATTACGAGCTCGCCCGCACCGAGGGCATCGTGCTGCGCTACCTGGCGGGCGCGTTCAAGGCGCTGGACCACACCATCCCCGACGACCTCAAGTCCGAGGACCTCCAGGACCTCATCGCCTGGCTGGGCGAGCTGGTCCGCCAGGTCGACTCCAGCCTGCTCGACGAATGGGAGCAGCTGGCGAACCCGGAGGTGGAGACGGCGGAGCAGGCGCAGGAGAAGGCCGACCAGGTCAAGCCGGTCACCGCGAACGCCCGCGCCTTCCGCGTCCTCGTCCGCAACGCCATGTTCCGGCGGGTGGAGCTGGCCGCGCTGGACCACGTCAACGTGCTGGGCGAACTCGACGCCGAGTCCGGCTGGGACGCCGACGCCTGGGGCGAGGCCATGGACGGGTACTGGGACGAGTACGACGACCTGGGCACCGGCCCCGACGCCCGCGGCCCCAAGCTCCTCCAGATCGAGGAGGACCCGGCGCACGGCCTGTGGCGCGTCCGCCAGACCTTCGCCGACCCCAACGGCGACCATGGCTGGGGCATCAGCGCCGAGGTCGACCTCGCGGCCTCCGACGAGGAGGGCCGGGCGATCGTCCGGGTCACCTCGGTCGGCGAACTCGGCCAGCTCTGACCTCCCCCAGACGCCAACGACCGGCGCCAACGTAACCGCCTGGCCCGCCGGACCCGACACTGGAGAACCTCTGATGACGAACCCCGCCGAGAGACTCGTCGATCTGCTCGACCTGGAGCAGATCGAGGTCAACATCTTCCGGGGCGCGAGCCCCCAGGAGTCACTCCAGCGCGTGTTCGGCGGGCAGGTCGCCGGCCAGGCTCTGGTCGCCGCGGGCCGAACCACCGAGAGCGACCGGCCGGTCCACTCCCTGCACGCGTACTTCCTGCGCCCCGGGATCCCCGGGGTACCGATCGTGTACCAGGTGGAGCGGGTGCGCGACGGGCGTTCCTTCACCACGCGCCGCGTCACCGCGGTCCAGCAGGGCAAGACCATCTTCAATCTGACCGCCTCCTTCCATCACCCGGAGGAGGGCAGCATCGAGCACCAGCTGCCTCCCCGCCTCGACTTCCCGCATCCGGACGCGCTCCCGAAGGTCGCGGACGAGATCCGCGAGCACCTGGGCGCGCTGCCGGAGGCCCTGGAGCGGATGGCCCGCCGCCAGCCCTTCGACATCCGTTACGTGGACCGGCTCCGCTGGACTCCCGAGGAGCTCAAGGACGCCGATCCCCGCAGCGCGGTGTGGATGCGCGCGGTCGGCCCGCTGGGCGACGATCCGCTCGTGCACACCTGCGCCCTCACCTACGCCAGTGACATGACCCTCCTCGATGCGGTGCGCATCCCCGAGGAACCGCTGTGGGGCATGCGCGGTTTCGACATGGCCTCGCTCGACCACGCCATGTGGTTCCACCGGCCGTTCCGGGCCGACGAGTGGTTCCTGTACGACCAGGAGTCCCCCATCGCCCACGGCGGCCGGGGCCTGGCCCGCGGTCGTATCTACGACCTGGAGGGCAGGCTGCTGGTCTCCGTGGTCCAGGAAGGCCTCTTCCGCCCGTATCCGCCCGAGTCGGCGAAGCCGGCCGTGTCGCCGCAGTAGTTCGCGCCGCGCTGCGCGCCTCCCCTCATCTCCCTCATCCTCCGCACCCGAAGAGCTGAGCCCCCATGCCCGTGCCGGCCATCCCCTGCCCCTGCGGGCTGCCCGCCGCCTACCCGGAGTGCTGCGGCCGCTTCCACTCCGGTGAGCGGCAGGCGCCCACCGCCGAGCTGTTGATGCGCTCGCGGTTCAGCGCCTTCGCGGTCGGCGACACCGCCTACCTGCTGCGCTCCTGGCACCCGTCCACCCGCCCGGCCGGGCTCGACCTGGATCCGGGGCAGCGCTGGGTGCGGCTGGAGATCCTGGCCACCGAGCGCGGTGGGATGTTCGAGACGCAGGGTTCGGTGGAGTTCCGGGCGCACTACCGCGAGGGTCGGCACACCGGTTCCCTGCACGAGCACAGCAGCTTCTCCCGCGAGGGCGGGGCCTGGCTCTACGTCGGCCCCCTCTCCCCCGTCGACTTCGGCTGACCGCGGGCCCCGGTCAGGGCGAAGTCCAGGCTGGTGCGGTACCGGTGGATCTCGTCAGGCGGCTCCGCCCTCAACAGCCGTGCCGCCACGGCCGCGGCCGCCGGGATCTGCGGGTGCCCGTACGGCGGGGGCGGGGCGAGCGCGGCGAGTACGATCCGCTCCGCCGGGTCGGGGACGGCCTGACGCACCTCCTCCTCCGGGAGCACGGAGGCCAGTACGCCCGCCCGCTCCCAGGGGTCGGCGGTCCGTCTCAGCAGCAGCCCCACATGCCGCTCGCGCCACTTCCGGGGACGCAGGTCCGCCTTGGCAGCCATCAGCTCCCGGTCCGTCGGCGGCGCGCTCCCGCGCAGCATCCCCGGCTCCCGGGCCGCGAAGTCCCGTAGCTCCGCGGTCAGGTAGAGCCACACCACGGCCCGGTAGCGGTTGATCCGGTACCCGACCGGGGTGACATGGCCACAGCGCGCGAGCCTGGTGAACCGGCTCGGGCCGACCCCCGTCACGGCAGCCGAGGCCTGCGCCCCGGCCACGGTCTCCACTCGCTCGCGCAGGGCGTCGGGCCGGCCTCCGGTCGAGCGGACCCGGTCGAGCTCACTGCGCCTGAAGCGCGCGGCCCCGCCGGCGGCCGGCGGCCCTGCGCACACGATTCCCAGCTGGACGGCGCGCGCGAACTCGCTCCGGCTCAGCCCCAGCGCCCCCGCGGCCTGTACGCCCCCCACCAGTACATCCGCGTCCACGCCGCCCGCGCCATCCTCGGCGGCCATGCCCTTGTTTATGCGCGTGTCCATGCGCGTGTCCATGCGCGCGTCCATGCGCGCGTCCACGGCGACTTGGTCGCGCGCCACGGTGTCCATCGGTGTCATCACGGTCGGTCCTCCCCACGAGCAGCGATTACTCTGTGTGAAGACCGTAACTCAGCGCGACGAAGCCCGTCGCGGCCTGTGGACAACTCAGAAAAGCCCAGGTCAGCGGCCCCGCCCCAACCCCTCAGCCGCCAGTGATCCGCCGCTCCGCGACCCCGAGGTGCTCCCCGACCCGGTTCACCAGCAGCGTCATCTCGTACGCGACCTGCCCGATGTCGGCCTCGGCGGCGCTCAGCACACACAGACAACTGCCCGCGCCCGCCGCCATGACGAAGAGGACCCCCTCGTCGTACTCGACCATGGTCTGGCGCACTTCACCGGCTCGGAAGTGCCGTCCCGAACCCTTCGCCAGGCTCTGCAGCCCGGCGGCGACAGCCGCCAGGTGCTCCGCGTCCTCCCGCGCCAACCCGGCGCTCGCGCCCGTCACCAGGCCGTCGTTGGAGAGCACCACCGCGTGCCGCACCTGCTGGACACGCCGTGTCAGGTCGTCCAGCAGCCAGTCGAGCTGCTTGTCCAGTGCCATTTCCAGCCCCTCCCCGTTGACGCGGCCGACGTGGCCGCGCCTCACCCCGCGTAGTCGTGGCGCAAGCCTTCCCCACCAGGGGCTTTCCGGCAAGGAGGATGGAGCCATGGCGAACAAGATGACTCAAGAGGAATGGCGGGCATTCGTCTCCCATTCCACCCGTACCGGCAAACTGGCCACCGTCCGCGAGGACGGAAGCCCGCACATCGCTCCGATCTGGTTCGTACTCGACGGCGATTCCTTCGTGTTCAACACCGGCAAGGACACCGTCAAGGGGCGCAATCTGGCCCGGGACGGCCGTGTCGCGCTCTGTGTGGACGACGACCGGCCGCCCTTTTCCTACGTCGTCCTCCAAGGCCGCGCCGACATCAGCGAATACGCGGGAAACGCGGACGAGACGCTGCACTGGGCGACGCGGATCGCCGCCCGCTACATGGGCGAGGAGCGCGCCGCGGCCTTCGGCCGCCGCAACGCCGTCCCGAGCGAACTCCTCGTCCGCGTCCGCATCGACAAGGTGATCTCCGAATCCGGAATCGCGGACTGACCCCCGGCCCACCACCGCCGCGGGCCGGTTCACACGTTGACACGTTGACGCGTTCACACGGAATCGGCCTGCGGCTCCACGGAGTCCAGCAACCGCGCGGTGTGCACCCGCCCCGCATACTCGACCAGCCTGATCAGCACCTCCTTCCCCGAGTCCTTGTCCCTCGCGTCACACAGCACGACAGGTGTACCCCGGTCCAGGTCCAGGGCCCGCGACACCTCGTGCGCCCCGTACCGCCGGGCGTTCGTGAAGCAATTGACGGCGACCACGAACGGGATGCGCCGGTGTTCGAAGTAGTCCACCGCCGGGAAGCAGTCCTCCAGGCGGCGCGTGTCGGCGAGCACCACCGCGCCCAGTGCGCCCTGCGACAACTCGTCCCAGAGGAACCAGAACCGGTCCTGCCCCGGCGTGCCGAAGAGGTACAGCGACAGCCCGGAGCGGATCGTGATCCGGCCGAAGTCCATGGCCACGGTCGTGGTGGTCTTCTGGTCGACCCCACCCGTGTCGTCGACCAGTTCCCCCGCCTCGCTGAGCACTTCCTCCGTCCGCAGCGGCCGGATCTCGCTGACCGCGCCGACCAGTGTCGTCTTGCCGACCCCGAAGCCGCCCGCCACGAGTATCTTCAGCGCGAGCGCGGCCAGTTCACCCTCGCCCTCCGCGTCCGGGGCCGGATCGGGGTCCGGAGCCGGGGTCCACCCCGCGGAGCCGTTGTCGTGCAGTCCCATCACAGCGCTCGCAATCCCTCGATGACTTCACGCAGAATCCGCTCGTCCGGCAGCTGCGCCGGCGGCACCGGCCGGCTGACCTTGACGTGCCCGGCCTCCAGCAGGTCCCCGAGCAGCACCCGCACCACGCCCACGGGCAGGTCCGCGTCGGCGGCGAGTTCCGCCACCGACTGGGTCTCGTCGCGGCAGAGCCCGAGCAGTGCCCGGTGTTCCGGCCCGAGCAGCGACTCGGCGGCCGCGTCCACACCGCCCGGATCCATGACGACCAGCGCGATCAGGTCGAAGCGGACCCCGTGGGGTCCCGGCCGCGTACGCCCGCCGGTCATCGCGTACGGACGGACGAGCGGGCCCGCGTCGGCGTCGTACCACTGGCCGTTCATATGCCGGGCCGCCCTCAGCCGAGGGTCGGCGGGCGCGCCGCGAACCGGGGCGGGGTGTACAGGTGCTCGCCGACCCGCTTCACCAGCCGGGCCATCTCGTACGCGATCAGCCCGATGTCGGCGCTGGCGGCGCTGAGCACGGCCAGGCAGGAGCCGTCGCCGGCGGCCGCGACGAAGAGGAACCCCTCGTCCATCTCCACCATGGTCTGGCGCACGCCCCCGGCGTGGAAGTGCCGGCCCGCGCCCTTGGCCAGGCTGTGGAAGCCGGACGCCACCGCCGCCAGGTGCTCGGCGTCCTCCCTGCTCAGCGCACTGGAGGCACCGACCGCCAGGCCGTCGTTGGACAGGACGACGGCGTGCCGGACCTCGCGGACCCGGACCACCATGTCGTCGAGCAGCCAGTCCAGTTCGCCGGACCTGCGGACGCCCTCGAGGTCGATTCTCTGGTGTTCGATCATCGCCGTTCTCCTTCGGCTCCGGCTTCGCCTTCGCCATCGCTGCGTGCGTTCGGGGAGTTCTCCTGGGCGCCGCGCACCCAGCCGGCCCGGTACGCCGCCATCCGGTCCCGCGCCTGTTCGGGGCTGCGGCCCGGCGGGTCCTGCGCGGGCGGCGCGCCGGCCGGGCCCTTCGGGGCGGGGGCCTCGCGCAACTGCGGGACGAGGCTGGCCTGGCGCACCCGGCGCGGGAGTTCCGTCACCGAAGCCGAAGCCGAAGCCGGAACCGGAACCGGAACCGGGCCCGAGGTCGAAGTCGAGCGCGATGCCGACACCGGTGCCGACGCCGACGCCGCGGCGACGGCCGGGCCGGGTGCGCTCGTCACGGCAGGCGTACGGGTCACCGTGCCCCCGGGGCCGCGCGGCCGGAGCGGCGCCACCGGGGCCGGGCGCGGCTCTTCCCGTACGGGAGCCCGGCCCGGGACCGGGATCCCGCGCGCTTCCTCCCGTACGAGGGTCATGGCCGGCGGCTGCTCCGGCTCGACGGCCTCAACCGCCGCAGCCGCAGCCGCCGCCCCAGCCCCCACAGCCTCCGCGCCGCCACCCGTGCCGGGTGTGAGCGCGCCCTGGAGCAGGGAGTGCGGCAGGAGCACCACGGCGGTGGTGCCGCCGTACGGTGACGTGCGCAGGTGCACCTTCACACCGTGGCGGGCCGAAAGGCGGCTGACCACGAACAGTCCGAGGCGGTCGCTGTCGAAGAGGTCGAGCGCCTCGGACTGCTCGATGCGCCGGTTGGCCTCGCTCAGGGACTCGCGGCCCATGCCGAGACCGCGGTCCTCGACCTCCAGGACGTAGCCGGCTCCGACGGGCTCACCGCTGACCCGGACCTTGGTGTGGGGCGGGGAGAACTGGGTGGCGTTCTCGATGAGTTCGGCGAGGAGGTGGGTGAGGTCGGCGACCGCGCCGCCGATCACGGCGGCCTCGGCGAGCTGGCGGACCTCGACGCGCGGGTAGTCCTCGATCTCCGAGACGGCGGCCCGTACGACATTGGTCAGCGGGATCGGCATGCGCCAGGCGCGCCCCGGGGCCGCACCCGACAGGATGATCAGACTTTCCGCGTGCCGCCGCATCCGGGTGGTGAGGTGGTCGAGGCGGAAGAGGTCCCCGAGCTCGCTCGGGTCGTCGGCCCGCCGCTCCATGGAGTCGAGCAGCGTGAGCTGCTTGTGCACCAGCACCTGGCTGCGCCGGGCGAGGTTCACGAAGACACCGCTGACCCCGCCGGCCAGTTCCGCACGCTCGACGGCGGCACTGAGGGCGGCCCGGTGGACGGTGGCCAGGGCCTCGCCGACCTGGGTGATCTCGTCCTCGGCCGCCGGACCGGGCGGGGTCTCGGCAGCCACGTCGATGTCCTGCCCGGCCCGCAGCCGGTCCATGGCGTGCGGGAGTTTGCGGTGCGCGATCTCCAGGGCGGTGTTGCGCAGCGAGACCAGCTCCACGACCAGGGCCCGGCCGATGCGCACCGAGATGACGAGCGAGGCGGCGACGGCCGCCAGCCCGAGCAGCACGGCGGCTCCGGCGGGGCTGAGCGCGCCCGCGGCGAACGGCTCGGCGCGGTCGGCGGCCGCGGTGTGCGCGGCCTCCTCGATCTCCCGCATCGCGGTGGCGACCCCGGTGTACGCGCTCTCCCACCCGGCGGGCGTGCCGTGCGCGTCGCGGCCGGTCCCGGCGGCCAGGGCCCGGTCCTCGGCCGCGGCGAGGTCGGCGTAGGCGGCGCCCTCGGCGACGGCCTGCCAGGCGGCCTGCTGCGCGGCGGGCAGGTCACGGGCCGCGGCGTCGGTCAGCGCACGGCGGGTCTCGATCGCCCCGGTCAGGCGGCGAAGCGTTTCGGCGCTGCGCTGACCCGGCAGTGCGAGCAGCGCGTCCTCCCGGGCCAGCTCCTCCCCGGCGCGCCCGAACTCCAGCAGGACCCGGGCATCCGGGCCGAGTTCCGCGTCCTGGCCGCCCCCGGAGAGGGCACTGGCGACGGCGATCGCGGAGTCGAGCACGCGGGTGTACGTGTCGTAGGCGGCGTCGGCGGTGACGCGTCGGTCCGCGATCTCCTTACGGGCAGAGCCGAGCTCCTCGGCGGCCGCGACGAAGCCGCGCAGCCGGGCGACGAGGCCGCCGCGGTGGTCGCCGGTGTCGGCCACGGTGTTCCGGTCGCCGAGCCGCAGCCGCCGGACGGCGGAGTCGGTGCGGCGCGCCTGCTGGTCCAGGGCGGCCACCTGATCGGCGGCGGCGCCGGGGACAGCGGCGGCGGGGGCAGCCGCGCCGGGGGCAGCGGCGCCGGCCGGGTCGGCCAGCAGCCGGACGGCGGCGCGCCGTTCGGCTTGCAGCTCGGCGACGGCGACGGTGACGGGGGTGCGAATCTGCTCGTCGACCTGCTGGACGCGGCTGAGCCGGGCGATGTCCTGGGCGGTGCTGACGGTGGCGAAGGCCCAGAGGGCGAGCAGCGAGACCACCGGCACCATCAGCAGCGAGACGATCTTCGCGCGGACGGTGCCGGGACGCAGTCGCAGCCGGGGACCGCTGTCAGCGGGGACGGCCGGTCCGCCCGGGCGGGTGAGCTCGCTGTGCGCCGACTCCTCGGCGGGCGGACCGGCGTGGGCCCGTCGGCCGGTTCCCCTACCGGGACCGCCCGCGTGCGCGGGCAGCCGCGGCGACGCTGCTTCCGGTGTTCTGCGGGGTGTGCGCATGGACTCCTCGTTCCGGGGCGGTACGGGCGTGGTGCGGGTGCGGTGCGGTGCAGTACGGCTGCGGGTACGGGTGCGGGTGCGGACATGACCCGAAGCGAGGCCTCAACGGGCCGGCGCCGACCGCTCCCCCGGGCGCCCCACGGCGGAAGCGGATGCGGAGGCCGACGCAGAGGCCGAAGCCGACGCCGAAGCGGCCCGCTCGTCTGCCGTCGGGGACAGCGCCACGAAGGCGGAGGTGATGAAGAGGTAGGAGCCGAGGCCGACGGCCAGGGGGAAGATGAACTGCATGGCGGTGGCGCCGGGCAGCGCCTGGTCCGAGGGGGTGACGTGCACGGCGACGGCGAACATTCCGGTGTAGTGCATGCTGCTGACGGCCGCGCCCATGACGAGTGAGGCGACCGCGACGGCCACCGGCGACTTGATGTTGAGGGCCGCCCACAGGGCCGCGGTGGCGGCGACGACGGCGATGGCCACCGAGAGCCCGACGGTCAGCGGGGCGTAGGAGATGCCGCCGTGCAGGCGCAGGGCGGCCATGCCGAGGTAGTGCATGCTGGCGACGCCGAGGCCGGTGGTGAGCCCGCCGAGGACGAGGGCGCGGCCACGGTCCTTGCCGTAGCCGACGGCGAAGACCCCGGCGCCGACGACGATCATGGCGACGAGGAGGCTGAGGATGGTCAGCGGCACGTTGTAGTGGATCTCGGTGCCGGTGACGTGGAAGCCGAGCATCGCGACGAAGTGCATCGTCCAGATGCCGGTGCCGATGGCGGAGGCCGCGGTGACGAGCCAGTTGCGGCGGGAGGGTCCGGTCGCGGCGAGCGCGCGGACGGTGCAGCGCAGCCCGAGGGCGGCGCCGATCGATGCCATCACGTATGACAGCACGGGGGTAAGCCAGCCATAGGCGGCGTGGTCCAGGTGTCCCATGGCCACCGGACGCTAGTCCGGGTGAGGGCACGAACAAGGGGCGCATTTCGAAAGCCGCTGGAACTGCTGGAATATGACAGAGCTACGTTCATCTTCGATCACGCCGCGTGCCACCTTGCACACGGTGCGCACAGCACGGCTCCGCACGCCGCACCGTTCGCAGCCGTCGGCCGCAGGGCGCGGTGGGGGATCATGGGCGGATGAGCGAAGACCACACGCATGTTCAGGATTTCTTCGGGGCGCGCGCGGCCGGCTGGGACCGCAAGTTCCCCGGGGACGGGCCCGCCTTCGCGACCGCCGTGGCCGAGTTCGGGCTGCGGCCGGGGGACCGGGTGCTCGACGCGGGCTGCGGTACCGGCCGGGCGCTGACCGCGCTGCGGGCGGCGGTCGGCCCGTCGGGAACCGTGCTCGGCGCCGACCTCACCCCGCAGATGCTGGCCGCCGCACAGCAGGCCGGCCGGGCCGCGCAGGGGACGCTGCTGATCGCGGACGTGGCCCGGCTGCCGCTGCACGACGCGGCCTTGGACGCGGTGTTCGCGGCGGGGCTCATCGCCCACCTGCCCGACCCGGCGGCGAACCTGCGCGAGCTCGCCCGGGTGGTGCGCCCCGGCGGGAGGCTCGCGCTGTTCCACCCGATCGGGCGAGCGGCCCTCGCGGCACGACACGGCCGCGAGCTGACCCCGGACGACATGCGGGCCGAGCACAACCTCGGCCCGCTGCTCGCCGGTTCGGGTTGGCAGATGACCTCGTACGCCGACGAGGACGCCCGGTTCCTGGCGGTGGCGGTCCGACGGCCCTGAAGGATTCTTGTACGTCGGCCCCTTGCCCGGGGGCCCGGGGAGGCGATCCGGATCAGGCCGGAGGTTGAGCATCCGCTTCGGCCGAGCGGCGCGGATGCGGCACGGGGCACCCGCCCGAGCCGGGTACCGGGAACGTGCCGAGCTCGCCCACGTCGTAGCCACCGGGGTAGCCCTTGATCTCCGGGTTCTGGCGGGCGTAGTGCGGGGCCCTGCGCGGGGGCAGCAGGCGGACGGCGCGTCCGCGCAGCCGCAGTGCGCCCCGGACCAGCCGCTGGACGCCGGCGCCGGGGGCCTCGTACCGGAAGGCGTGCAGCAGCGGCTCGTCGAGGAGCGCGAGGCTGCCGCGGCGCACGGCGGGGGCCAGTGGCGCCGGGTACCAGGACGCCATCAGGTCGAGGGTGGAGTCGGCGACCTTGCGGCCGCCTTCGTCCCAGCCGAAGTGGGCCTCCTCGTAGGCGGTCAGGGCCGCCTCGAACTCCTCGTAGGAGCCCGGAATGTCCGTGATGCCCAGGTGGCGGCCGAGCGTGGCGTAGTAGTTCGCGCACGCCCGGCGCTCGTGGCCGGTCAGCGGGCGCCAGCCGTAGGCGTCCAGCCAGCGCGCCGGAATGACCACGAAAGTGGCCAGAACGTAGCGCATGTCGTCGTTGCCGATGTCGTAACTGCGGTGCATCTGGTTGACGCGGCGGATCGCGGTGCGCGCGGTGTCGGATTCGAAGCCGTGCTCCACGACGGCGTCGAGGAGCAGCGCGGTGTCGTCGTAGCGCTTCTGCGAGCGGTCGGTGAACTCGGCGGTCTCGGCGAGCAGGCCGCCGATGCTCGGGACGGCGTAAGTCCGGAAGAGGGCGAGTTCCAGGGCGCGGGTGAAGTCCCAGGGGAATTCGTAGGTGGCGGTGAGCCGGTAGATGGCGAGGAAGTCCTTGTCGGGGTCGAGACGGAGGATCTCCCTCAGCCGGTCGTAACGCTGCACCGGGGTTCCCTTTCTGTGGCGGGTCCCCAACTCTACGTGCAGGTAGCGGGCTTGGAAATCGCTGCCCGATAGCTCTCGACGCGCGGGTTACCGGCTGGTTAGGGTGCGCCGACGAGAAAGACCGGGAGGCCACGTGTCCGATGAGGAGGACGGCGGTTCGCTGTACGTGCTGACGGCCGTGCTGCTGACCCCGTCGCAGTTCCCGAGCATCCTGGGCGACGACTTCCCGGAGGCCTGCTCGCTGCTGGGCGTGCGTCCGGCGCCGGACGGGTACGGCCTGGTGCTCGGGCAGGACGAGAACGGCGCGCGCTGGACGGTCGTCGTGGACGACGTCTCGCTCGTGGCCATGGCGATCGCGTCGTGGGACTGCGGCATGGAGTACGACCTGTCCCCCGACGAGCGGAGCATCGTCGTCTCGCTGGCGGGCTGGCCGCTGGAGCTCGCGGTGGCGACGCCCGGGATCCCGGAGCCGCATGATCCGGAGCAGGGCGCGGACGGCACCGGCCGGGTGCCGTTGGCGCCGCCCTCGGCCGAGGCGTGGGGGCCGGTGCAGCGGCGGATGGGGGCGGACCAGATCGCCCGCGAATGGGCGGACTGGAGCGAGCGCGTGCCCACGGACGGCGGGGAGGCGGCCGCCGCGCACCCGGGGCTGGCGCGGGCGCTCAAGGAGGCGGTGGACTACACGCAGAGCCCGCCGCCGCCGGGCCGGGTGCGGTCGTCCTTCGCCGGCGAGGAGGCGCGGACGCTGCGCGTGGACGGCCCGGGCTGGTCCCTGGTGGCCCGCACCACGGGCGCGGCCTTCGTCCTGCTGGACGAGGAGCCGTGCGAGGTGCTGCAGGTCCCCCACGACGGGCCCGCGGAACTGCCGGAGCTGACCGGGCTGCTGGCGGAGCTGGACCGGATCGCGGTGCGGCCGGCCTGAGCCCGCGGCCCGCCGCCCTACTGGCCTGCCGGGCACGCGGCCTGCCGGGACACGCGGGCAGGCGGGTACGCGGGCACGCCGGAGCGGGCAGGCGGGCACGCCGGACGAGCGGGCGTGCAGGACCAGCAGGGGATGCCGGGGCGCCCGGGCATGCAGAACGAGCAGGGTTCCGGGCCACGCGGGCACACCGGATACGCAGGCGATGCCACGGCACGCGGGCGTGCAGGACCAGCGGGGGATGCCGCGGCGCCCGGGTATGCCGGACACGCAGGGGATGCCAGGGCACGCGGGCACGCGGTGGATGCCGGGACGGCCCGGGCACGCGGGACGCTCAGGCCACGCGGGCCACCCCGGACGTGCGGGGCACGCGGGATCGCGCGGCGCACCGCGCGGGTAGGACACGAGGAAGACTAGGGGAAAGCTGTGCTGGTGGAACCGGTGGGTGTGGTGGTGGGCGGCCGCGCGGAGGCCGTGGACGACGACTGGGGCCGGGAGACCGCGGTGATCCGCCTGGACGGCGGACGGTTCGGCCCGCAGGCCCTGTACGGGCTGGCCGACTTCTCGCACGTCGAGGTGGTCTACCACTTCGACCGGGTGCCGGTGGAAAAGATCGAGACGGGCGCCCGGCACCCCCGCGGCAACCCGGACTGGCCGCTGGTCGGCATCTTCGCCCAGCGCGGCAAGAACCGGCCGAACCGGCTGGGTGTTTCGCGCTGCAGGATCCTGAAGGTGGACGGTCTGGAGGTCCACGTGGAGGGACTGGACGCGGTGGACGGCACGCCGGTGCTCGACCTCAAGCCGTACATGACCGAATTCGGCCCGCGCGGCGAACTGCGCCAGCCGCAGTGGGCCACGGCTCTGATGCGGGACTACTACTGAGATCCCGCTCCCGCTCGCTCCCTCCGCACCCTGGTGGCCGATGCCGATCGCCGGGGTGCGGGTGGGTCGAAGTCAGACGCGGTGGAGCGGGGTGTGCGGCTCGGGCGGCAGGGTCACCGTGATGGTGTCGCCGGGGCGGATGGTGCCGCCCTGGTGGACCACGCCCATGATCCCGCCCTTGCGGATCACCCGGCCCTCGGAGTCGCGGCTCACCAGCTGCTTGAGCAGTCCGTGCTGGAAGTTGTCGATCTGCAGGCACGGATTGCGCAAGCCGGTCACCTCCACCACGGCCTCGTCGCCGAGGTGCAGCAGCGCCCCGGTCGGCAGGCCGAGCAGGTCGATGCCCGCCGTGGTCACGTTCTCCCCGAGCTGGCCCGGCTCGACCTTGAATCCGGCTTCGCCCACCTCGGCGAAGAGCTCCTGCTGGATCAGGTGAACCTGGCGGAGATTCGGCTGCGTCGGGTCCTGGGCCACGCGGGAGCGGTGCTTGACGGTGACTCCCGCATGCACGTCGCCCTCCACGCCGAGCCCGGCGAGCAGCGTGATGTGCCCGCGGAGGGGCTTCGTGAACGAGTACACGCCATTGCTGCTGACAGCAGTGACCTGCGCCGTCCGCGGGGCGTCCGTAGCGCTGTTCATGAATGTTCCCCCTGCCGCAGTCAGCGACCGATGCGCTTCCTGGACATACCCCGCACCTTACGGCGCTGCGAGGAGTCCAGCAGCAGGTAGGCAGCCGTCGGCACACCGATCAGCACCAACAGGCCGGCCCAGAACCCAACCGCCCAGAACAGCACGATGGCTGCCACAACTCCGGCAACCGCGACCTTTCCGCTCGTGGACATCTGCGGACACCTCCTCCTACGTCGGCCACTACTCCACACAACGCACGGTTTCGGCCGCGCGTTCCCGGTCGCGCGAACGGGTCACGGCCCGTCTCCCCCGAGCGGGGGCCGGGCGCGAGGTAGCCTCGTCCGCTCCGTCTCGAGTATGTCGAATATGTCGAACGCGTGCTCCCCGAGATCTCCGGCCTGATCCACTGCCACGCCGTCTTCCTGCGGACCCTGCGCGTGGCGGCCGCATGGCCTTCTGGAGGCCGGACGGAGCCGATGCCGACCTGTCGGCCGCGGTGGGCGACGGCGGGTCCACCGAGGAACTCACCGTGGTCACCGCCGATCTGCGGCGCACCGCCGTGCGCGCCCTCGTCCTGCCCGTCGCGGCCGCGCGGCCGCTGCTCACCCGCGCCCGCGCGGCCACCGCCTCGGCGCCGGAGTCCGGGAACGCCCCTGCGAACGTCTCCGTGGCCGCGCCCGTCTCCGTGCCGGTCTCCGCGACCGCTTTCTGGGGTGCCGCCGCGCTGCTCGCGCTGCGCCTTGCCGCGCGCGGAGTGCTGCTGCCCGGGCTGAGCCCCGCCGGGTACGACGCCTGGCGGGTCGGGCCCCTCGAAGCCCCCGATCTGGAGGAGGTCCGGGAGCTCGCTGCCGCCAAGCCGCCCGCCGCGCACTGCGTCCCGCTCGACGCGCCGGGCCCGCCGCGGCTGCCGACGCCTGAGCCGCTGCTGCGCGCCTTCCTCGACGCCGTCGCCGACACCCTGCCCCGCTCCCCCGCCGCGCCGGCCGCCGCCGGCTGGCAGCGGGAGATCGAGAAGTTCGCGCCCGGCACGCCCGTCCGGCGCTTCCACGGCGCGAGCCGCACCCTCGACGGCCTCGCCGGCGGCTTCGTGCTCACCACGTACGGCACGATGCGCCTGGCCGCGCCCCGCCTGGCCGCGGCCTCCTGGGGCATGGTCGTCGCGGACGAGGCCCTGCGCACCATCCCCGCCCCCGCCCGCGTGGCCCTCACCGGCACCCCGTGGAGAACAACCTCTGACCCGGCCGAACCGGGGTTCGGCGCGGCGCGGCCGGGAGCCGTGGCGCGTGCCGTGCCGGGCCTGGCCCGGCCCGGCCTTCCGGTAGGGCGCGGGCGTTACGGGAGGGTCGGGACCGTCGGCGGCTTCGCCGCCTTCGGGACGTAGTCGAAGTTGGGCGTGAGCGTGCCGAAGAGGCTGCCGACGCGCGGGGCCGTGGCTCCGGTGACCGACGCGAAGAGACTCGAGGCGTCCTGCGTGACGTAGAACGGCGCCTTCTTGATGCGGAAGCCCGTGGTGCTCGGGCGGGCGCCGGCCATGACCTCGGTGTAGGTGGACTCGGCGACCGTGACTTCCTCGGAGAGCGCCTCGCCGTCGACCGAGACACCCGCGGAGTAGGCGGGCGTCGGCATGACACGGATGAACGTCGACTTCAGGGTGATCGTCTTGCCGGATCGGGGGTGGTGGAGCTTGAGGCCGCCGGGGTAGAAGATGCGGCCCTTGGAGTCGAGGCGGTCACCGGCCGTCGAACCGATCGGCATGCTGAAGCCCCGGCCGTCGGCGTCCATCACGAACGGGCTGATGGCCTCCAGGGTGATGCCCTCGCGCTCCATCCACGCCAGGGTCTCGTCACCCACCGCCACCTGGGCATCGCCCCAGGGAGAGATGTAGAGGCCCGGCAGCGGCTCGGCGGCAGCTGCCGTCTGGACGGTGTCGGCCGGCTGCCGGGCGGCCGCTCCGGCCGAGCTCGGGCCGAACGGTACGGCGAGCGCGGCCACGGCGGCGAGGACGGTGAGACGGCGGAGTGCGTGCATACGCATACGGCGGTTCCAGTCTGTGAGGGGTGGGGAAAAACGTCGGAGCTCTCCCCCGGACAGGTCCAACAGCGGGAAAGAACAGCCGGGTTCAGCGTCGGGCAAACGACGCGAACGAAGATCGACTTCACGGCGAGTATGTCCACCGATGCATGGCTTTGCGACCGCGAGGGCCGCCTGTTACTCCATCCGGGGGGAAAGACCCACGCGACGAATGGCGTGTGACGCGTAAGGCTCGCGCCAAGATCACATGCGCTGTTGGCTGGAGCGACTCCCCCCACCCAACGCCCTGGAGACACGCGTGCCGGGAACCCCCAGAATGTCCCGAACCAACCCACTGTCCCGTCGGCGGCTCGCCGCCCTCGCCGCCACCACGGCCGCGCTCACCGCCGCCGCCCTGTCCGGGCAGTTCACGGGCACCAGCGAGGCGGGCGGGCACATCGACGCCCCGTCGACCGTGCTCGACTCCCCGGCGGACCTGACCGACGTGTACGCCTTCACCAGCCCGGACAACGCGGACATGGTCACGCTCATCGCGAACGTCCGCCCCTTCCAAGTGCCCGGTACCGCGGCCAACGCCCTGGTGGACTTCCCGTTCGCGACCGGTGCGCGCTACGAGATCCACACGGACGCCGATGGTGACGGGGCGCCCGACACCACCTACCGCTGGACCTTCCGGGACGAGGACCGCAGGCCCTTCGGGACAGGGCCGAAAGTCGGGCCCCTGCCGGTGAACTCGCTCGACCATCCGTCGCTCCGGGTACGCCAGAAGTACACCCTGGAAAAGGTCAAGGCGGGCGGCGTCAGCCAGACGCTGCTGAAGGACGCGATCGCCTCCCCCACCCACACCGGCCGGGCCCTGATGCCCGATTACGGCACCTTGCGGTCGCAGGCGATCCGTCAACTCCCCGGCGGCGGCCAGACCGTGGCCACGCAGGCGGCGGAGTCGTTCAAGGCCGACACCCAGGTCTTCGGCCTGTACACGCTCGGCACCCGCGGCCCGGTGCCGGGGTGGCTGCCCGATGCCCAGCCGCTGTCGGCGCTGAACGTGAACAGTCTGGTCCTGCAAGTACCCAAGAGCGAGGTCGCCCTGAACGGCGACCCGAAGCGCAACCCGGTCGTCGGCGTATGGGCGTCCGTCTCCCGGCAGGGTGCGAATCTGGACCGCGGTCTGGCGGAGCAGGCCCCCACGTTCCGGCAGGTCTCCCGGCAGGGCACCCCGCACGTCGCGTTCGCCCTGTTCGGCTCCACCATCGGGCTGGCCACGCCCGGCGGGCCCGAGGACCGGCTCCAGGCCCGCGTACCGAAGGACGACCACCTGGAGAGCGATTTCCTGGCCGCCACCCTCGACCCCCTACCGCCGCACCGGATCGAGAGGGCACAGGGCCGCAAAGCACCGGCGACCCCGCGCCACGACATCCAAGCCCTGTTCCTGAAGGGCATCGGCAAGGACAACGGAGCCGCGTTCGGCTTCGACCTCAACACCCACACGATGAACGCCGACGCCGACCCGAAGCGCATCGTGCTCGCCGAGCAACTGCGCCTGAACCTCGGCACCCCCGTCACCACCCGCCCGAAAGCACACGGTGTCCTCGACGGGGATCTCCAGGGCTTCCCGAACGGTCGGCGGCTCAACGACAACATCGACGGGCCGCTGATCCGGATGCTGGAGGGCGAGCCCGCGGGGCCGTCCGCCGCGGGGCTGCTCCCCCAGCCCGTCGTCGCTCTGGAACCCGCCGACGCGCAGACCGTCTTCCCGTACCTCAATCTCCCCCATGCGGGCCCGTGAGGCGTCTGATCACCGCCGTGGGCGCGGCGGTGGCCGTGGCCGGGTGTGTGGCGGGACTTCTGCATCTCGGTCCTGACACCTCCCGGCCGCAGGCCGCCGCCGCGCCCGCGGGCGCCTACAGCTCGGGCATCAGCCCTGTCGATGCCGCCCGCAGGAAGGCCGAGGCGTACCCCGACGACCCGGCCGCCTGGGCCGGCCTGGCGCGCGCAGAGATCGAACAGGCCCGCACCACCCTCGACGCGGGCCGGCTCGGTGCCGCCGACAAGGCGCTGCGCCGCTCCCTTGCCCTCGACGCCACGGACAACTACGGGGCCGTGACGGGTCAGGGGTTGCTCGCCAACGCCCGGCACGAGTTCGCCCAAGGGCGCGAGTACGGGCTGCACGCCACCCGGATGGCACCCGACCGGCCGGACGGGTACGCCGTGCTGGCCGACGCCGAGATCCAGCTCGGGAACTACCCGCAGGCGCGGGCAGCCGTACAGAAGATGCTCGACATCGCCCCGGCCACAGCCGCCTACAGCAGAGCCGCGTACGACCTGGAGACCGGCGGGAGGCCCGAGGACGCCGCCATCGCGCTCCAGCGAGCCGTGGACAGTGCGGTCACACAGGACGAACGGGCCTTCACCGAGGCCCGCCTGGGCGACCTGGCCTGGTCCCGAGGCGAGGTGGACCAGGCGGAACGGCACTACGGACGCGCCTTGGCCGCCGTACCGGACCATCCGTACGGGCAGGCCGGAATCGCCCGGGTGGCCGCCGCACGCGGTCACACCGGCAGGGCACTTGAGCTGTACGCGCGGCTCGTCGAACGGACGCCGATGCCACAGTTCCTGCTGGAGACGCTGGAGCTTCGACGGGCGGCCGGGGATGCCCGCCAGGGGAGCGAGCGGGCCGCTCTGTCGGCGCAGGTACGGATGGTCCGCGCGGACGGCGGTCCCGTCGACCCGCATCTCATCCTCTTCGCAGCTGATCACGGCGATCCGAAGGTCGCGGTGGAGCTCGCGCGCAGGGAGTGGGAGCACGCTCGGAGCGTCATCGTCGCCGATGCACTCGGGTGGGCACTGCACCGGGCGGGCCAGAACACCGAGGCCCTCGTCTACGCGCGCCGGGCAGCCACGACCGGCTGGAAGAGCGCGCTGTTGCGCTACCACCGGGGCTCGATCGAGAGGGCACTCGCGATGCCCGAGGGATCCCGTCATCTGAGCGAGGCCGTCGCCTTGAACCCACACCTCTCCCTGTACCGTCCCGACGGAGATGGGTAGTCGATGAAGCTTCCTTGCCGTGCGGCGGTCGTCGCGGCGCCCCTGCTGATGCTGTTCGGCCTGATCGCGGTGCCGACGGCCCAAGCCCACCCGCTGGGCAACTTCAGCGTCAACCACTACGACGGACTGCGCTTGTCGCACGACCGGATCGAGGACACCGCCGTCGTCGACAGTGCGGAGATTCCCACCGCGCAGGACGAGGAAGCGACGGATGCCGACCGCGACGGGACGGTTTCACCTGCGGAAGCGGCGGACCGGGCAGCCGAGCGGTGCGCCCGACTCGCCGGCCGCACCCGGATTTCGGTGGGCGGCGAGCGCATCGCCTGGAAGGTGGGCCGCTCCACCCTGACGTACGGGAAAGGGGCGGCGGGAGTGCCCGTCGCCCGGCTGACCTGCGCCCTGCGGGCTGCTGCCGATCTCTCCCGGCCCGCTGACGTCTCCTTCGCCTCGGGGGCGGATGTGGCACGTGCCGGCTGGAAGGAGATCACCGCTGTCCCGGGCGACCGCGTACGGCTGGCCGAGTCTTCGGTTCCCTCGAAGAGCCCGAGCGACGTCCTGCGCCGCTACCCGCGGGACGGGGACGAACAGCCGCTCGCTGTGGCCGGGGCGGAGCTGCGTACGCGTCCGGGGGTGGACGGGGCCGCTCCCGGCGCCCCGGGGCCGGGGAAACCCGACGGGGTACCGGCAGCCCGGGCCTTGGACCGCGGCACCGTGCTCTTTCCGGCGCTGGAGCACCGGCTCACCGGCCTGACCGCGGGCCGGGACCTCACCTTGCCCGTGGGTCTCCTCGCCGTCCTGCTGACGCTGCTCCTGGGCGCGGGCCACGCGGCACTGCCCGGGCACGCCAAACTCGCCGTCGCCGCCTGCCTGGCCCGCCGGGAAGGCGGCGTACGCGCCGCTCTCGCGGTCGGGACGACGGTGACGGCCACCCACACCGCCGGGGTTCTGGCCATGGGCCTGATCCTCACCGCGGGCGGCGGATTCGTCGGGGAGCAACTGCTGGCATGGCTGGGGGCGATCAGCGGTGCCATGATCGCGGCGCTGGGAACGGTACTCGCGGTGACGGCGGTACGGGCCTTACGGACGGGACGGCCCCCGTCACACTGGCACCACGGGCACAGCCATGGGGACGCACCCGGAGAGACACCGGAACACACGCACGCGCACACGCACGCGCAGGGTCACCGTCATGACCACGGCGACCACGGCCACCACACGCACGAGAACGACTCCCGTGAGGGCAAGAGGCCGCGCCGCACCGGCCTCCCCGCGCTCCTGGGCGTAGGGCTCGCGGCTGGTCTGGTGCCCAGCCCGTCGGCCCTCGTCGTCCTGCTGGGCGCCATCGCGCTGAGCCGGACGTTCTTCGGCGTGCTGCTCGTCGTCGGCTACGGCCTCGGGATGGCCCTCACCCTGACCGCGGCCGGTTTGCTGCTCTCCGGCGGCGGAAGCAGATTCGCCGCTCTCGGCGAACGCCGCCTGCCCTCCCTGCGCCGTTACACCCGCTACGCGACGGTCCTCACCGCTCTCGCCGTCCTCGGCGTGGGCGTCAGCCTCGCGTTGCGCAGCCTTCTCACCCTCTGAACCTGGCAAGCCGGACCGGCTACCCGGTGGCGCTCCCGTGCCCGGACGGCAACAGGTTCCATGTGGGGTACGGATACAGCCAATTGGAAGGGCACGCTCCGTCCGTGAATGTGCGGTCGCCGCGAACGCGCGGACACTCGGGGCCGCCGCCTGTCTCGCCAAGCCCTCCACCCGGCAGTTTCAAAGATGTCTTGAAATCACACGCCTCAATTCTTCACACCTGCACCACCGTTGATCACATATCCCTCACATCACATACTGCGCTGACCGGCGGCGGGCGCCGTTTCGCCCATGGTCGGAGACGACCACTCGCCTTCATCCCAAGCTCCTGGGGGAGACTTGCGCGCACATGTGACGAGACCACGCGCCTTCACCATCGCAGCGGCCACATCGGTGGTCCTCGTGGCCGGCATGACCGGCCCCGCGACGGCGATCGCTGCGAACACGAGGACCACACCGACCACCACACGCCCAGACGGCGACCAGCGCATCCGGCTCATCACGGGCGACCGCGTGGTGGTCGGCACCAAGGGCCAGGTGGTGAACTTCGAGGCCGCCAAGGGCCGTGAGCGCATACCCGTACAGGTGCAGCGCATCAAGGACCACACGTTGGTGGTGCCGAGCGACGCGCAGCGCCTGATCGCCACGGGCAAGCTGGACCAGCGGCTCTTCGACGTCAACGAGCTCACCAACCCGCTGCTGCGCGAGAGCCATCGCGACGGGCTCAAGCTGATCGTGCAGTACGACGAGGGCGCCGGTGCCGCACGGAGCGAGGTGCGTTCGGCCGGTGACACCCAGGTGCGGCGCACCTTCCCCACCATCAACGCCGACGCCATCCGTACGTCGCAGGACGACGTCGCGCAGGTGTGGGAGGCGCTGACCGACCAGCAGAAGAGCGGCGTGCGCGCCACCGCCTCCGGCATCGGCAAGGTGTGGCTGGACGGGGTCCGCAAAGCGAGCCTGGACCGCAGCGTCAGGCAGATCGGCGCCGACAAGGCGTGGGGGGCCGGGTACGACGGCCAGGGCGTCAAGATCGCCGTCCTCGACACCGGCGTCGACAAGACCCACGACGACCTCAAGACCCAGGTCATCGGTGAGAAGAACTTCTCCGCCTCCCCCGACACCGCGGACCGCGTCGGACACGGCACGCACGTCGCCTCGATCGCCGCCGGTACCGGCGCCACGTCGGGCGGCAGGTTCAAGGGTGTCGCCCCCGGCGCCAAGGTCATCAGCGGCAAGGTGCTGAACGACGAGGGAGCCGGGGACGACTCCGGCATCATCGCGGGCATGGAGTGGGCCGCCGCCGAGGGCGCGGACGTGATCAACCTCAGTCTCGGCGGCCCGGACTCCCCCGGCGTCGATCCGTTGGAGGCGACGGTCGACAAGCTGTCCGCGGAGAAGGGGATCCTGTTCGCCATCGCGGCGGGCAACGACGGCGAGAACGGTGACTCGACGGTGGGCTCGCCGGGCAGTGCGGACGCGGCGCTGACCGTCGGCGCCGTCGACAAGGACGACAAGCTGGCGTCCTTCTCCAGCATCGGCCCGCGCATCGGCGACGGCGCCGTCAAGCCGGACGTGACCGCGCCCGGAGTCGCCATCACCGCGGCCGCCGCCCCCGGCAGCGAGATCGACACCCGCCCCGGTACACCGCACCCGGCCCCCGGTTACCTGCAGATCGACGGCACCTCCATGGCCACGCCCCACGCGGCGGGCGCGGCGGCGATCCTCAAGCAGCAGCATCCGGACTGGAAGTCCGCCGAGCTCAAGGGCGCGCTGACCGCGTCCGCCAAGGGCGGCGACTACACCGCCTTCCAGCAGGGCTCGGGCCGCATCCAGGTCGACAAGGCGCTGGCGCAGAGCGTGATCGCCGATCCGGTCTCGCTGAGCTTCGGTACCGCGCGGTGGCCGCACCCCGACGACCAGCTCCTCACCAAGAAGGTCGGTTACCGCAACCTCGGGGCGAGCGACGTCACCCTTGACCTGTCGGTGTCCGCGCTGGACCCGGCGGGCAAGCCGGCGCCGGCGGGATTCTTCGCGCTCGGCGCCACCAAGGTGACCGTGCCCGCCGGCGGCAGGGCCGAAGTCGACCTGACCGCCGACACCAGGATCGGCGACGCCGACGGCACCTACACGGGCTACGTCACCGCCTCCGGCGCGGGCCAGTCCGTCCGTACGGCCGCGGTGGCCGTCCGCGAGGCGGAGTCCTACGACCTCACGCTCAGGGCCGTCGACCGCGACGGCGCCGACGCCCGGAACTTCACCAGCACCCTGATCGGTGTCGCCGGCTCCGGCAAGGGCTTCCAGGTCCGCATCGACAACGAGCCGGGCACGCACAAGATCCGTGTGCCGAAGGGCTCGTACACGCTCAACACGGCCGTCTACCAGGACCCGTCGGACCTCGCCAAGGGCACCGACTGGATCGCGCAGCCGAAGCTGAACATCTCGGGCGACACCACGGTCACCTCCGACGCGCGCACCACCAAGCCGGTGGACATCACCGTCCCCGGCCTCGACACGGCGGACTACGGGGGCACGTACTACGAGCTCGCGACCGACATCGGCCGCGTCGGCAACGGGTGGGTCCTCAGAGGTTTCACCAACTTCCGCACCGCCCACATGGGTCCGGCCGTCACCGACGGCTCGTTGCTGCAGACTTGGGACGCGCACTTCCTCAAGGGTGACACCGCTCAGTACTCGGTGGCCTTCGGCGGCAAGACGCAGAAGGTCGCGACCGGCTACACCAAGCGCGTGAAGGCGAACGAGCTGGCGACGCTCAAGGTCGGCGTCGGCGCCTCCGCTCCCGGGAAGACCACTCTCACCTCCCCGTTCGCCCATCTGCCGGGTGCGCCGGAGGGCAACGGGTTCTCGGCACCGCAGGCGACGCCGGGAACCCGCACCTTCTACGTCTCCACTGCCGACGGCGTCAAGTGGCTGACCAAATCCGATCAGTTCGGCGAGCCTGACAAGTGGGGCTACCCGGCCTTCGAGGGCGCCTACGAGATGACCGAGCCGAAGCGCTACGAGGCCGGCAGGACGTACCAGGAGACCTTCAACACCGGCGTCTTCGGCCCGCTTCTGGGCGAGAAGACGGGCGTCTTCCGCACCGCGCCCGACCCGGCCACGGGCGAGCAGCAGCTCATCGGCGCCCTGCCGCTGTTCGCCGACGGCAAGGGCCACATGGGCCGCTCGAAATACACCTCGGCCACGTCGACGCTGTACCGCGACGGCGTCAAGGTCGGCGAGAACGACGACCCGCTGAGCGGCGAGCAGCCCTTCACGGTCGATGCCACCGACGCCGAGTACCGGCTGACGACCTCGGTCGAGCGCTCGGAGAAGGTCGCCGCAGCCTCCACCCGCATCGACACCAGCTTCACGTTCCGCTCCAAGCAGGTCGCCGCCACCACGGCGCTGCCGGTGTCCACGGTCCGCTTCGCGGCCCCCGTCGACCTCGCCTCGCGCGCCCCGGGGGGCAGGTCGGTCCAGATCCCGGTGACCGTGCAGGGCTCGGCGGCCGGGAAGAATCTCAAGTCGCTCACCGTGTCCGTGAGTTATGACGACGGGAAGACCTGGCAGCTCGTGAAGGTCGAGCACGGCAAGATCTCCGTGAAGAACCCGGCGAAGGACAAGGCCATCTCGTTCCTCGCCGATGTCACGGACAAGCAGGGCAACAAGTCGACCCTGACGATCCACAACGCGTACTACGGCAAGTGACGTCGCCCCGGTGACGAATTGCGCGTGACGACGACGTGCTGGAAGGCGTTCACGGACGCTTTCCAGCACGTCCGTCTTTGAAGTCCCGGACCGTGTTCACGGCGCGTCAGCGCAGCTGGCGGCGGACCAGGTCGTGGAAGAGGCCGGCCGGGTCGGCGAGCAGTTCGGCGGGTGGGCCCTGCTGGACGATCCGGCCGTCCGACATGACGAGCACACGGTCGGCGTCCATGATCGTGGAGAGGCGGTGGGCGATCACGATGCGGGTGGCGCGCAGGGTGCGGGTGGACTCGATGACCACGCGCTGGGCCTCGTTGTCCAGGGCGCTGGTGGCCTCGTCGAAGAACAGGATGCGCGGCTTGCGGATCAGTGCCTGGGCGATCACGAGCCGTTGGCGCTGGCCGCCCGAGACGGTGCCGCCACCGTCGGACAGCATGGTGTGCATCCCCATCGGCATGGCCTTGATGTCCTGTGCCAGGCCCGCCATCCCGGCGGCTTCCCACGCCTCCTCGAGCGAGAACGCGCCGGCGCCGCGGATGCAGTCGAAGATCGAGCCGCTGAAGGGCTGGGCGTTCTGCAGGACGACGCCGCACTGACGGCGCACGGCCGCCTGGTCGAGCGCGGCCAGGTCCTGACCGTCGTACAGCACGCTGCCGTCAGCGGGTTTGTCGAAGCCGATGAGCAGCCGCAGCAGGGTCGACTTGCCGCAGCCGCTGGCCCCGACGATCGCGACGAATTCGCCCTGCCCGATGCGGAAGCTGACGTCGTCGAGCACGAGCGGGCCGTCGTCGGCATAGCGGTAGGACAGGTTCCTGGCCGCGATGGCTCCGGTCAGCTCGCCCGGCCGGGTACTGGAGCGGCCCACCTCGGGAGTCTCCTGCAGGACCGGCTTGATCTGCTCGAACATCGGCAGCACCGCGACGGCCGAGATGAGCGCACCGGTCAGCTGCGTGACCGACGACAGCAGCATCGTCAGCGCGGTGCTGAAGGTGAGGAACTCACTGGCGGACATGGCGCCGCGGGCGGGTCCGGCCAGCAGCATGAACATCACCAGGGTGCACAGCGGCAGGTAGACGGCGCCCAGGACCGTGATGACGTTCTGTATCCGGCCGATGCGCTGCTGCAGGTCGCGGGTACGGGCGAACTCCCGCGCCCAAGCGGCGTACGCGAAGCTCTCGGCCGCGGCGACGCGGAGCTTGGGCAGGCCGCGCAGGGTCTGGAAGGCCTGGTTGTTGAGCCGGTGGCCGAGCTTGATCAACCGGCGCTGGTAGCGCAGCTGCCACAGCCCCAGGCCCAGGAAGACCGCCGCGATGACGACCAGCATGGCGAGCGCCGCCATCGCCAGCGGCACGCTGTAGAGGAGCAGCAGTACGAGGTTCATCGCGCCGACCGCGCCCGCCTGTACGCAGACCGGGCCGATGCCGGACAGCACGCGGCGCATCGCGCTGATGCCCATCGCCGCGCCGGCCAGTTCGCCGGTGGAGCGGCCGGCGAAGAACTTGGTCGGAAGCCGCAGCAGCCTGTCCCACACCGCCGGCTGCAAGGTGGCTTCGATACGGCCCTCCATGCGCAGGAGGGAGGTGTTCTGCAGCAGCATGAAGGCGGCCGAGACGATGCCGGTCGCGACCAGTGCCAGACCGGTCTGGACGATGAGGCCGTTCTCGGCCTGCGGAACGTACCGGCCGAGGACCTGGCCGGTGGCGATCGGCACCAGTGCCCCCAGGACCACGGCGACCAGCCCGCCCAGGATGACGCTGCGCAGCTCCGGAAGGGTGCCGCGCACGCTGAAGCGGAGCAGCGCCGGCAGGCCCACCCGCCCTTCGGGCAGGGGGCGGTACAGCATGACGGCACGCGGTTCGAAGGCGCTCTCGTTGGTCTTCCCGATGCGCTCGCGCGTGCCGGTGGCGGGGTCCACCGCCTCGTAGCCGCCGCGCCGCCACAGCAGGGCGACCGGCGCGGCGTCCTGCTCCCGCCGGCCCACCAGCGGGCCGGTGTTCTCCCGCCACCAGCGCCCGCCGAGCCTGACCACGCGGGTGCGGATCCGCGAGGCGAGCGCGATGCGTTCGACGGGATCCGTCTGCTCGGACGCGGCGTCGGCCGTGCCCGGTTCGGACAGGGTGATGCGGCCCGCTTCGGCGACCAGGCGGCACACGGCGAAGGTCGCGTCGGCGCGTCCGGTCCGGCGGGAATCCGGGCCTGAGCGGGAGATGGACGCCAGCAGCGTCCGGTCCGCCTGGGTACGGGCTGCCTGGCCGGCCTCGATTCCGGCCGCCGTACGGTCCTCGTGCGCGCGCTCGAGCTGTTCGATCCAGCCGTCCAGGGCGTACAGCAGCCGGTACTGCTGGTCGACCATGCCCTGCCACATCGCCGCGTCGACGAGGAGCGTGCCCACCGCCTCCGTCTCGTACACGGCGCCGTACTGCACGCTGCCCGGGGTGATCTGCATCCACAGGATGTCGTCGTCGGCTCCGCCGTGCACGGTGGTGGCGCTGCCGTCCAGCGGTGCCTGGTAGAGCACGCGCAGGCCGCGGCCGACGCCGCGCGCGAAAGCGTCCTCCAGGGGGCTCGGTTGTCCCGCGGCGGCGGCGCCGTACTGCCCCTGATCGGTGTACCACGGTCCGCCGTGGAACCCGTCGCCGTGGAACTGGTCCCCGTACTCAGGGCGGTACAGCTCCCGCAGTTCGATGCGGCGCAGTCGGCACCCCTGCAGGGGGCGGCCGACCAGGGTGTGGTCAGGGCCCTCGGCCGGGCCCAGCAGCAGGGTGCCCGGCTCCAGCCGCCCCAGGAAGTGCCAGTGCCCGGCCTGCGCGGCGTCGACGGCGAACAGGTCCAATTCGCCCTGTACGACGAGCCACAGGACGAGCGGGCCCTCCAGGGACAGGCTGCGCAGGCCCGTGCAGTCGACCGCCGAGCCCAGTCCGCCCAAGGCCGCGACCACCGGGTCCGGGACCCCGCCGGACTGGCCGACGGTGGCGGTCGGGGTGGTGGGGGTGGTGACGGTGGGCGTGGTGACAGTGGGGGCGTGGTGCGCGTGCGACACCTCAGTACTCCTTGACCAATGCGGCGTACGGGCCCTGCGCGGCGACCAGGTGCTCGTGCCGCCCGCGTTCCACGACGGTGCCCCGGTCGAGCACGACGATCTCGTCGCTGTCGCGCACCGTGCTCAGCCGGTGGGCGATGACCACACAGGCACAGCCGCGGCGCCGCAGGTTGTCGATGATGACCTGCTCGGTCACCGCGTCCAGGGCGCTGGTCACTTCGTCGAGCACCATGACGCTGGGGCGGCGCACCAGGGCCCGTGCGATCTCCAGGCGCTGGCGCTGGCCTCCGGAGAAGTTGCGGCCGTCCTGCTCGACGCGGCTGTGGATGCCGCCGGGGCGGCGGGCGACCACGTCGTGCACGGCGGCGTCCTCGAGGGCGGCGACGACGGCCTCGTCGGGGATGGAGGGGTCCCACAGCGTGACGTTGTCGCGGACGGTGCCTTCGAAGAGGAAGACGTCCTGGTCGACGAAGGAGACGGAAGCGGCCAGCGCGCCGCGCGGGATGTCCTCCAGCCGCATCCCGTCGATGCGGATGGCCCCCTGCCAGGGGGTGTAGAGGCCGGAGATCAACCGGGAGACTGTGGACTTGCCACTGCCGGAGCCGCCGACGAGCGCGATCTGCTGCCCGGGTCCGACCGCGAGCGAGAAGTCCTTGAGCAGCGGGGCGTCCAGTGGGCTGTAGCCGAAGGTGATGTGGTCCAGTTCCACGTGGCCCTTGAGTCGTCGGGTGCCGCCGGCGGGCTCGCGCCGCATGTACACGGGGTCGACGGGAAAGTTCTCGACGTCCTTGAGGCGGGCGATGTCGGCCGCGAAGTCCTGGATCCTTCCGGCGACCCCGCCCAGCCGGGAGATCGGCGCGGTGAAGCTGGTCACCAAGGCCTGGAAGGCGACGAGCAGGCCCACGGTGAGGTGCCCTTCCACCGCCCGCAGGCCGCCGATCATCAGGATCAGCGCGCTGTTGAACGCCGCCAGCGTGGGCGCGACGATCGCCAGCCACGCGCTGGGGACGCCGAGCCGCTGCTGTACGTCCAGGGTGACCGCGTGCTGTCCGGCCCAGCGGCGGAAGAAGCCGTTTTCGCCGCCCGTGGCCTTCATCGTCTCGATGAGCTGGAGGCCGCTGTAGGACGTGTTGGTCAGCCGGGCGCTCTCGGCGCGCAACTTCTGGGTACCGGTGGCCCTCAGCCGGATCACGGTTCGCATGGCCACCACGTTGAGCAGCGCTACAGCCACGCCGAGGAGGGTGAGCTGTGGATCGTACGTCCACAGCAGCACCGCGTAGAGCACGACCACGACGGCGTCCACGCCCGCGGCTGCCAGGTCCCGGGCGAGGGTCTCGGCGACCGCGTCGTTGGACTGCAGGCGCTGGACCAGGTCGGCCGGGTTGCGCTGGGCGTAGAAGGTGACCGGAAGTCTGAGCAGGTGCCGGAAGAAGCGGGCACTGCCGAGGGTGGAGGAGATGATGCGCCCGCGCAGCAGATTGGCCTGCTGCAGCGCGGTGAGGGTCGCGGTGAGGACGAGGGCGACGGCCATCGAGGCGAACAGGACACCCAGCAGGGACGTCTGCTCCCCGATGAGGAACATGTCGATGTAGGTGCGGCTCAGGGCCGGCACCGATGCTCCGACGGCCACCAGGAGGAGGCTGGAGATCACGGCGGCGGCCATGGTGCCCGAAGTGCCCCGCAGGCGGGCCGGCATGGCGCCCAGGACGCCCGGCTTGCGGCCACCGCGGCGAAAGCCGTCGCCGGGTTCGAAGGTGAGCACGACACCGGTGAAGCTGGTGTCGAACTCGTCCATGGGGACGAACCGGCGTCCCTTGCCCGGGTCGTTGACGTACACGCCCCTGCGGCCGAGGCGGCGGCTCATGCCGTCGTAGACGACGTAGTGGTTGAACTCCCAGAAGAGGACGGCCGGGGCGCTCACCTCGGCGAGCGCGGCCAGGTCCATCTGCATTCCCTTGGCCTTGAGCCCGTAACCACGGGCGGCCTTGAGGAGGTTGCTGGCGCGGGAGCCGTCGCGGGAGACGCCGCACGCGATGCGCAGTTCTTCGAGGGGGACGAAGCGGCCGTGGTGGCCGAGAACCATGGCCAGGGCCGCGGCGCCGCACTCCACCGCCTCCATCTGCAGCACGGTGGGGGTGCGGACGGGGCGGGGCGTCCTGCCCCTGGGGGCGGGCGCGGGCCTGCGGCGGGCTCCGCCCTTGGGCTCGGGGCGGTGGCGCCGGCGTCCGGCGGGCGGGAGCTGCGGCGCGGTCTGCGGTGCGGTCATGGCAGCAGCCAGTCGACGGGGCGCCGCGCGGCGAGGTGGACGGCGCCGGTGAGCGGGGTCCTGGAGTCGACGGCGTACGGGGGGCCGTCCGCGGAGGTCCACCGGTAGCCGGACTTGGTGGAGGAGGAGCGCTCGAGCTGGACGAGCACGGCGACCGGGCTGCCGTGGCGGGAGAACTGTTCGGCGAGCGCGCTGTCGCCGAGGAAACCGCTGAGCTGCGCCCCCGTCTGGGGCGCGCGGCCCACCGCCTTGACGCGGCCGCGCAGCATGCCGAACTGCTGCTGCGGGACGGACTGGACGCTCAGGTCCACCGGGGCGCCGACGGGGATCGCCGAGCCGCTGCCGCCCGGCACGTACAGCATGGCCACCAGCGGGTCCTGCGGATTCTTCACGCGTTCCACGGTCGCCACGTCCGCACCGGTGGCGACGACCGAACCCACCTTGGCCACCAGTGTCGTCAACCGCCCGGCGGTCACCACGCGCACGGGGCGGTCCCCCTGCTCCGTATGGACGTTGAGCAGGGGCGCGCCGGCGGCCAGTAGTTGGCCCTCCTCGGCGAGGACTCCGGTCACCTGTCCCGCGACGGGGGTCTGCAGGACGTAACTGCCCTCGGCCTGGGTGAGGATGCCGGGTGCGCTCAGCTTGGAGGACACGGTGCCGGTGAAGGCCCAGAAGCTCGCGGCGGCCATGACGATGACCGTGACGGCAAGGACGAGCCGCCCCTGCGGGCGCGCGAAGCGGACGGGCAAGTCGAGCTCTTCGGGCGATTGCAGCTTGGAAAGAGCCTTTTGGCGAAACTGCACGGGCTATTCCTTCAACTGCATTCGTACCGGCCGGGCGCGTGGGCAGCCAGGAACCCCGGAGCCGTGGGGGAAACTCCGGGGTTCATGGCGATATCCCGATCAGAGACCGGCGCGACCGGTGTTCACCGAAACGCCGGTGAGGCCCGTGACGAGGCCGGGGACGTGGGAAACGATGCCGTGCGCGGCCTGCACGGTGCCGAGGGAGCCCACGACGCCCACGACGCCGCTGACATCGCTGGTCACGGCGCCGACGAGGCCACCGGACACGCTGATGAGGCCACCGGAGACGGCGTCCAGCTCGGTGTCGGCGATCTCACGGGTCTCGATGTCGTTACGCATGATGCGCACCTTTCATTGGGGGGAGGAATGCTTTCTTGCGGCGGGCTGGGCGGCCCGTAACTCGGCCGCCATTCTCGACTGCCGCAATACGCAAGATGTAAGCACGCGAACGGGCTGCGCACCCAATCCCGTTGACGCCCCATCACGGGCGGATGGCCACCTCTGACGACGGACGTGCAGCTTGATTCACCGAATGGTGACGACTTCTTCACAAGATCGAGTAACAAATTCGGGCCGTCCGCTGCTTACACAGAACTAAACGGTCACAACCCCCACCAACCAGACGGGACATATCCGTCATACCGCGGGGTGGAGGAGGCCGACAGCCCCGGTCACGCACACGATGTGCAGGTTTCCGGAAGGCGCGTGGCGTGACGGGCCCGTCACGCTGAGTGTGTACGCCCGGGGGGCTGGGCGGGATCTGCTGGGACATGACGAACCCGACGCTGCGCAGCGGCGCCTCGGCAGCCGCACCGCGTAGGCGTCCGCGCGGAACTCGGCCCGTCGGTGCAGCCGGGCGATGAGGAGCGGACCGGCCGCCACCGGAAGGACGAGCCACCATGGCCTGCTCGCCGACGACGTCGCCGGGCACCCCGGAGCGAGGGGACCGCCGCCGCGGAAGGTGCCCGCCGGTCATCGGCGTCCAACCGCACCGCGAACGGGACTTGGTTCTGGAACTGCGTCAACTGTCTCCCCCCGCGCCTCTGGCCATCGCGACCGAGACTCGCCGGGTGATTTGCATATGTTCGCGAATTTGTTACAGAACCGATACAACTAGCCCCGTCTCCGGAAGTGAATTTCGGGCGGCATCGGAGAAAACTGGTCGGCCGTCACGCGCCAGGAATGCACGAGAGGGAAAGCAGGATCTTCATACGTGTCCGATCGACCGTTGCCGCACCCGAACGCGGAGGTATCACGATGTCCGTCACCAGGACCGAATCCGAGTCCCGTAAGGCCCGACAGGCTCACCGACTTGTTCGCGGCGCCACCGAATTCGGCCCGCCTCGCGTCATGCTGCTGCTCTGCCTCCTGACGACCACGCTGGTCGGACCCATGTCACCCGCCGACGCAGCCTCGTCGTACGGCGTCAAGGCAGTGGCCGTGGCCGCCTCCAAGGAAGGCGCACCTTACGTCCGCGGCGGAACAGGACCAAGACAATTCGACTGCTCGGGCCTGACCCTCTATTCATTCGGAAAGGCCGGCAGACAGCTGCCCCGAACCGCCGAGCAGCAGTACGAGCACACCTCCCACATTCCCCGGAACAAACGCGAATTGGGTGACCTGGTGTTCTTTCCGAGGGGCTCGACCGTGGAACACGTGGGCATCTACGCCGGCCACGACGAGATCTGGCACGCACCCCGCCCAGGTACCAGGGTGCGGCTGGAGCGGATCTGGAGCAGAAACGTCCGCTACGGGCGGGCCAGTTGAACTCGCCGGAGTCGCCGGACTCGCCGAAATCGCCGACGGGCGGCGTCAAAGGTGACCGGCGAAAGCCGCCGCCGCCCTGAGGCCGTGAACTGACATCGACAGGGCGCCGGGGCCGTCGCACCCCCCCTCGGGTACGGCGGCTCCGGCGCGGTCTCGGGCGGCTCCCGCTACTGCGCGGACACCTTCAGCAGCTTGTTCGGGGTTCCGCCGCCCGGGTTGGTGATCTTCCCCGGGGTCGCCTGCGCGGTCAGGGCCTGTGCGACCTGCGCGGGCGACGCGCCCTTGTGCCCGGCCAGGTAGAGGGCGGCCGCTCCCACCACGTGCGGTGTCGCCATCGAGGTGCCGGAGATGGTCTTCGTGCCGCTGTCACTGTCGTTCCAGTCGGAGGTGATGTCCGAGCCCGGCGCGTAGAGGTCCACGACCGAACCGAAGTTGGAGAACGAGGACTGCGAGTCGTCGGCCGTACTGGAGGCGACCGTGACGGCCTCCGGGACCCGGGAGGGAGAGCCCTGCCCGGCGTCGGTGGACTCGTTGCCCGCCGCGACGGCGAAGGTGACGCCGGCGGCTATCGACCGGCGTACCGCCTCGTCCAGCGCCTCGTCGGCGCCGCCGCCGAGACTCATGTTGGCCACCGAGGGCCCGCTGTGATGCTGCGTCACCCAGTCGATGCCCGCCACGACCTGCTCGGTGGTGCCGGAACCGCTGTCGTCGAGCACACGGACCGCGACGACCTTGGCCTTCTTGGCCACCCCGTGGGAGGTGCCCGCGATGGTCCCGGCGACGTGCGTGCCGTGCCCGTTGCCGTCGTCGGCGCTCTGGTCGTTGTCCACCGCGTCGAAGCCGTGCGCGGCCCGGCCGCCGAAGTCCTTGTGGGTGATCCGCACGCCGGTGTCGATGACGTAGGCCGTGACGCCCTCGCCGCCCGCGTCGGGGTACGTGTACTTCTCGTCCCCCGCCGTCTGTGCCTGGTCGATCCGGTCGAGGCCCCACGACGGGGGGTTGTCCTGGGTGCTGTTGATGGAGAACTTCTTGTTCTGTACGACCTTGTCCACCGCCGGGTCGGCGGCAAGGCGCTTGGCGTCGGTCTCCGAAAGCCCTGCCGTGGAGAACCCGTTGACCGCGGACGTGTAGGCGCGCTTCAGCTCGCCACCGTACTTCTTGGCGAGTGCCTGTTTGTCCGCGTCCTGGTCGAGGATGACGATGTAGCTGCCGCTCAGCGCTCCGGGTGCGCCGAGCCCGTACACCGTTCCCTCGGCGGGAGTGGTCGCGCCGGCGAGGGGGGACAACAGCATGCAGACACCGGTTGCGGTGGCGACTGCCGTGGCCACCGCAAAGACCTGGAGGCCGCGCGAACGGGTCCGCGCATGCTTGTGAGTTGACATGAAGAGGGCACTCCTCTTGTTGACGTGTGGGGCGTCAAAGCGTGTTGCGTGACCATCCGGAGCCGAAAGATCTCCGGGGTCAGCTCGAAACCCTGACCGATTCACGGAGTTGATTCAAGGCCGCCCCGGCGGTCAGCGTCGTCCAACAAGCTTTCTCGAAGAGACCTCCTCCTCGGCCCCGCAGAATGACCACACTCTTCGAACAATCCACACATACACACGACTTCCGGATGCATTCGCGAATACGCGGCTGCAACGAGGGGTGTTCGTGACGGGGCTACGGGAGCAGGCCGCCCACGAGTCCCGCCAGGGCCGCCGCCAGCGCGACGAGGCCGGGTCCGGCGGGACCGCCCGGCTCGGTCATGTACGTGTCCCGGCGGATCTCGACCATCAGCGCACCGACCCGGTCGTCCTTGCCGTAGTACTTCAGCGGTACGTACGTGCCGGCGAAGGGGCTGTCGAGTCCCGTGCCGCCGAAGCCCGCGAACGCCTTCTCCGCGACGGCGAGGAGTCCGGCCGGAGTGTGGAAGGGGTCCGTGCCCAGGCAGATCGGCGGCCGGAGCCCGCCCCCGTGCAGTTCGTACGGGAGGGGCTCCGTCGGGTACGAGTGCACGTCGATGATCACGGCCCGTCCGGCGGCCTCGAGCCGGTCCCCCACGGCCCGCGTCATGGCGTCCGCGTACGGGTGGAAGCAGCGGTCGATCAAGGACCGGCCGTCGAAGCCGTCGGGACGCAGGCGCTCCCGATGGGTGGTGTGCGTGTACACCGCCCCCATGCCCACGGCCAGCATCTCCTCGCGCTCGTCCGGGAAACGCTCTGGGTCGAAGACGAGACGGGACAGGCCGTTGACGAACTGCCAGGGCGTGACGGCAGATCCGGCCGCTGCCGCCGCGGCGATGTCGGCGGTGTGGGAGTCCGTGATGTGGTCCAGCTCCTGCTCGAGCGCCCGGTCGTCCAGCACGATGCCGCCACGGACGGACTCCGGTATGACGCGCGAGGAGTGCGGCACGTGCAGGATCACCGGCGACGTGGCGGCGCCGGGAAGGAGCCGGAAGGGCTCGGGCGGCTGATGCATGCGGGATTCCTCGGTGAGACGGGGCCGTGCGCGCGGACAGACGACAGTCTCCAGGCTTCCGCCGTTCACCTCCGCCGATCGTTTCCTGTCGGGGGCCTGGCCGGGGCAGGTGTTGGCCCGGCGGGTCGTCTGACCTGCCCTTTCACCCAGGGTCAGGTGCCTGTGGCGGCCGGCCGGACGGCTGCCTGCGCCGCACAGGGGAGGCGCAGGCATGGCGGCCCGGGAACGGGGGCAGGCGCCCCCCATGGCAGAGGAACCGGACCACGAGAGCTCGGGGGCCCAGCCCTCCGAGCCGCCCGCCGAGCACTCCCCCGAGCCGCCCCCCGACCGGATCGCCGAGCCCTGGGGGCGCCGCACCCCGTTCGGACAGGGCGGAACCTGGCCCGAACGCGTCGACTCGTACTTCGCCGACGGGCCCGCCGGTGGCGACGCGAACGGTGCCGTGCGCGTCGACCGGTGGGTTCCGACCGCCTCGAACCTCCACTCGAACGGGGACGCGATGGAGCTGGCCGTCAGGGACGGCCGGCTGGTCGGCGTCCGGGGTGTGGCGGGCGACCGCGTCAACCGCGGCCGTCTCGACCCGAAGGACCTGTACGGGTGGCAGGCCATGGCCTCGCCGGACCGCCTGACCCGGCCGCTGGTCCGGGAAGGCGGCGTCCAGCGGGAAACCGACTGGGACACCGCGATGGCCCGCATCACCGACCGCACGCGCGCGCTCCTCGACGGGCCCGGCCCCGCCTCGATCGGCTTCTACACGAGCGGTCAGTTGTTCCTGGAGGAGTACTACGCCCTGGCCCTCGTCGCACGCGGCGGCCTGGGCACCGAACACCTGGACGGGAACACACGGCTGTGCACGTCGACGGCCGCCGAGGCACTCAAGGAGTCCTTCGGCTGCGACGGCCAGCCCGGGTCGTACGCCGACATCGACCACGCCGACACCATCGCGCTGTTCGGCCACAACATGGCGGAGACCCAGGGCGTCCTGTGAAGCCGGGTCCTGGACCGGCTCGCCGGGTCAGAGCCGCCCGTCCTGCTGTGTGTGGACCCCCGGCCGGGTCCGGTGTCCGAGGCGGCCACCATCCATCTTCAGCCGAGGCCCGGCACCAATCTGGCCCTCATGAACGGCCTCCTGCACGAGGTGATCGCGGGCGGCTGGACCGACTCCGCGTACATCGAGGCCCATGTCGCCGGTTTCGACCGACTCGAACGTCACGTGGCCGGCTTCCCGGCCGAGGCCGCTGCCGCGGCCACCGGGGTGCCCGCCGAGCAGATCCGCGCCGCGGCGCGCCTCCTCGGCCAGGCCGGCAGGCTGCTGTCCACGGTCCTCCAGGGCTTCTACCAGTCCCACCAGGCCACCGCCGCCGCCGTCCAGGTCAACAACCTGCACCTGATCCGCGGCATGCTCGGGCGGCCGGGCTGTGGCGTCCTGCAGATGAACGGGCAGCCGACCGCCCAGAACACCCGCGAATGCGGAGCCGACGGAGATCTGCCCGGCTTCAGGAACTGGGCCAACCCCCGGCACGTCGAGGAACTCGCGAAGGTCTGGAACCTCACTCCCGACCGCATCCCGCACGACGGGCCTCCCACGCACCTCATGCAGATCATCCGCCTCGCCGAGGAAGGCTCCCTGCGGATGCTGTGGGTGTCCGGGACCAACCCGGCCGTCTCCCTGCCGGAGCTGGAACGCATGCGCACCGTGCTGGGTCAGGACCGGCTGTTCCTCGTCGTCCAGGACCTCTTCCCGACCGAGACGACCGAGTTCGCCGACGTGGTGTTGCCCGCGGCCGGCTGGGGTGAGAAGACCGGCACCTTCACCAACACCGACCGCACCGTGCACTTGTCCCTCAAGGCGGTCGACCCGCCCGGCGAGGCCCGCCCCGACCTCGACATCTTCCTGGACTTCGCCCGCCGCATGGACCTGCGCGACGCCTCGGACGCACCGCTCCTGCCCTGGCGGAGCCCCAAAGAGGTCTTCGAGGCGTGGAAGGAATGCAGCCGCGGCCGTCCCTGCGACTACAGCGGACTGAGCTACGCCCTGCTCCGCGAGCGCGGTGGCATCCAATGGCCCTGCACCGCCGAACACCCGGAGGGAACCGAGCGCCTCTACACCCGGGGCGACTTCCGCAGCCGGCCCGAGGACTGCGAGAGCTACGGCCGCGACCTCCTCACGGGTACGCCGCTCGACGAGGAGGCGTACCGGACACTGAATCCGGACGGCAAGGCGGTCCTGCGCACCGCCGAGTACGTCCCGCCGCCCGAGCGGCCCGACGAGGACTACCCGCTGTGGCTCACCACCGGCCGCACCCTCTTCCAGTTCCACACCCGCACGCGCACCGGTCGCGTACCCGAACTGCGTTCCGCGGCGCCCGACATGTGGATCGAAGTCTCCGAGGCCGATGCGGCGGCCGCCGGGATCGGGGAAGGGGACCTCGCACAGGTTTCCACGCGCCGAGGGACCGTCCGGGCCAAGGCCCGCCTCACGGGAATCCGCGAGGGCGTCCTCTTCCTGCCGTTCCACTACGGCTACTGGGACGCCCCCGACGGGGACGGTCACCACCGGGCAGCCAATGAACTCACGCCCACCACCTGGGATCCGGCCTCGAAGCAGCCGCTGTTCAAATCCGGCGCCGCCCGCATCACCCCGGTCGCCAGGCTCTCCGGCCCGGCCCCGGCCCCGGCCCCCACGAACACGGCCTCGGCGCCGGTGCGGGCCCGGCCCGCGAGGGCTGACCGGAGTGCCGCAGAGGGGGCCGAGCCCGGGATCCGGCCCCTGCGCTGACCTCCGGCGGTGGCCTCCCGGCCACAGCACTAGGGTGCGGGATCCGCTCCGACGGCCCGCCGGTAGGCCACGTGCCCGCCCAGCGCACCGCTCAGGGCGACCGCAGCGAGCCCGCCCCAGGACCACAGGACACCCTTCGCCGGGCGACCGCGCAGCCGCGCCGTCAAGGACCCGGTGTAGCAGGCGACCGCGGCCACGTTCGCGAGGGCGTGGGCCAGGCCGACCCGGGCCTCCCGGGGCGGCAGGTCCGCCCAGTCGACCCAGCCGGCGACCGCTGCCGGAGCCACCCCCGCCAATCCGACGGCCGTGAGGGTCGTCGCCGCCCGCCGGCTTCCCGGTACGGCCACATCGAGGGCGGCCGCCGACAGCCAGCAGCCGATCGGCACCTGTACCAGGACGGGATGAACGGGATGGCCCAGCGGTCGGCCCCGTAGCACGTCACGTGCCCCGCCCAGGGGAAACGAGCGGATTGCGCGCTGGAGGGCCCGGAGGGCCGGGTCCGCGACGGTCGCCCGCTCGAGACGGTCCAGCGATTTCAGCCACCAGGACGATGTGGTGTCGAGGATTCGTGTGTTCATGACCGACGTCTACCCGGCAGCGCGCCGCCATTCCCGCCCCCGGCGTCGACTGCATCCGAACAGGCCTCCTGCCGACCAAGTCATTTCGGTTCCCCCGCAGCGTGTTCTCGCGGCAGTGCGGTCCGCGGTGCGCGACCATACGGGCTCGGCCAGGAAAAGCACAGGCGTCAAGAGATACCGGCCAGCAGACGGAAAACCGCGACAGAAAGAAGGACGGACGTGTCCGGCAGCGAAAGCGAGAACCCGGTAATCCCCTCCCCGACCCCCGCGCCGACTCGCCCCAGATCGAACCGGGACTGGTGGCCGAATCAGCTGGACCTTCAGGTTCTCCACCAGCACTCGCCCCGGTCCAATCCGATGGGTGAGGCCTTCAGGTACGCCGACGCGTTCGCGACCCTGGACGTCGAGGCGCTGAAGCGGGACGTCTTCGAGGTGATGACGGCGTCGCAGGACTGGTGGCCCGCCGACTACGGCCATTACGGGCCGCTGTTCATCCGAATGAGCTGGCACGCCGCGGGCACCTACCGGATCGCCGACGGCCGGGGCGGCGGCGGCTCCGGCGCCCAGCGCTTCGCCCCCCTCAACAGCTGGCCGGACAACGCGAGCCTCGACAAGGCGCGCCGTCTGCTCTGGCCCGTCAAGCAGAAGTACGGCCCCAAAATCTCCTGGGCGGACCTTCTGATCTTCGCCGGCAACTGCGCCATGGAATCGATGGGGTTCAAGACATTCGGATTCGGCTTCGGGCGAGAGGACGTCTGGGAACCCGAGGAAATCTTCTGGGGGCCCGAGGACACGTGGCTCGGAGATGAGCGGTACAGCGGCGACAGGGAACTCTCCGGTCCTTTCGGTGCCGTGCAGATGGGACTGATCTACGTCAATCCGGAAGGGCCCAACGGCAATCCGGATCCGGTGGCCGCCGCCAGGGACATTCGCGAGACGTTCGGGCGTATGGCGATGAATGACGAGGAGACGCTCGCGCTCATCATCGGCGGCCACACATTCGGCAAGTGCCACGGTGCGGTCGGCCCCGAGTACATCGGCCCGGAACCCGAGGCCTGCCCCGTCGAGCAGCAGGCCATCGGCTGGAAGAACACCTACGGCACCGGTGCGGGCGCCGACGCGCTCACCAGTGGCCTCGAGGGCGCCTGGACCTCCGAGCCGACGAAGTGGGACAACGGATACCTGGACAACCTGCTCGGGCACGAATGGGAGCTGACGACGAGCCCGGCGGGCGCGAAGCAGTGGACTCCCACGGATCCCTCGGCGAAGGACACCGTGCCGGACGCTCACGACCCGTCGAAGAGGCACGCTCCCATGATGCTGACGACGGACCTGGCGCTGAAGGTGGATCCGATCTACGCGCCGATGGCGAAGCGCTTCCACGAGAACCCGGACCAGCTCGCGGAGGCGTTCGGCAAGGCCTGGTACAAGCTGCTGCACCGCGACATGGGGCCCCTTTCGCGCTACCTCGGCCCGTGGATCGCCGAGCCGCAGCTGTGGCAGGACCCGGTCCCCGAAGTCGATCACGAGCTGGTCGGGGACGAGGACATCGCTGCCCTCAAGGGCAGGATCCTCGCCTCGGGACTGTCCGTCTCCCAGTTGGTCACCACCGCGTGGGCGTCGGCGGCGAGCTTCCGCGGCACCGACAAGCGCGGCGGCGCCAACGGGGCGCGGATCCGGCTCGCGCCCCAAAGGGACTGGGAGGTCAACGACCTGCCCGAGGTGACCGAGGTGCTGCGCGGCCTCGAGCAGATCCGGCAGGACTTCAACGGCTCCCAGGCCGGCGGGACCCGGATCTCGCTCGCCGACCTGATCGTCCTGGGCGGGTGCGCGGCGGTCGAGCAGGCCGCGAAGACCGCCGGGCACGACATCACGGTCCCGTTCGCCCCGGGGCGCACGGACGCCTCGCAGGAGCAGACCGACGTGGAGTCGTTCGCCGTACTCGAACCCAGGGCGGACGGGTTCCGCAACTACCTCCCGGCGGGCGAGAAGTTGTCGCCGGAGACTCTCCTGCTGGACCGCGCCAACCTGTTGACGCTGACCGCACCCGAGATGACGGTTCTGACCGGCGGCATGCGGGCCCTGGACACCGGTTTCGAGCGGTCCCGGCACGGCGTCTTCACCGACCGGCCGCAGACGCTGACCAACGACTTCTTCGTCAACCTGCTCGACATGGGTACGGAGTGGAAGGCGTCGACCTCGGCCGAGAACGTGTTCGAAGGCCGGGACCGCACCACGGGCGAGGTCAAGTGGACCGCCACCGCCGTCGACCTCGTCTTCGGTTCGCACTCCCAGCTCCGAGCCGTCTCGGAGGTCTACGCGTCCAAGGACGCGGGAGGGAAGTTCGTGCGTGATTTCGTGGCGGCATGGGACAAGGTGATGAACCTCGACCGGTTCGACCTCGCCTGAGCCCGCCGTCCCCGCCGCGGTCGGCCGCTCATCGGCCGACCGGGGCGCGGAGGCGTCCGCTGGCGGGTTTCGTCCGCGATCCGGTACGGGATGAAGGTGCTCGAGTTCTCGTCGACGGCCGGGGGCCGGCCGAGCGGGGGCACCGCGCGCGGGGGGCAGTCGAGGCGCTCGCACAGGCGGCAGCCCAGGCCGATGGCGAAGGTTCTGCCGGGTTCGCCCCAGCCCCGCCTGCACCATCCGCTGGAACGTGTACGAGGCCTTCGCCGCGCCCGGCCACCCCCCGCTCAGGCCTCGAACGAGCCGTGCCGTCCCGCGCCGGCGGCGAAGCGGTCGGCGCCCGCCTGGGTTTCGCCCGCCGCGAGCGGGACCATGCCGTGCCGGTACTCGGCGGCCAGCGCGTCCGCCTCGCTCAGGCCGTGCTGTTCCAGGACCGAGAGGCGGTCGTGGCGCAGGCACAACTGCGGGAACCCGGCGATCTGGCGGGCCAGTTCCTCCGCCGCGCGGCGGCCCTGGCCCGGCGGCACCAGGCGGTTGGCGAGCCCGATGTCGTACGCCTCGGGCGCCGCGACGGCCCGGCCGGTGAGGATCAGGTCCATGGCCCGGCTTTCCCCGATGAGCCGCGGCAGCCGCACCGTACCGCCGTCCACGAGCGGTACGCCCCAACGCCGGCAGAACACCCCGAAGACCGCGTCCTCCTCCGCGACGCGCAGATCGCACCACAGGGCCAGCTCCAGGCCGCCTGCGACCGCGTGCCCCGCGACCGCCGCGATGACCGGCTTGCCCAGCCGCATCCGGGTGGGCCCCATCGGGCCGTCGCCCCGCGCGAGCACCTGATTTCCGCGCCCGGTACCGACGGCCTTGAGATCGGCGCCCGCGCAGAACGTCCCGCCCTCGCCCCACAGCACGGCGACCGCGGCGCTGTCCTCGGACTCGAACGTGCGGAAGGCCTCGGCGAGTTGGGCTGCGGTCGGGCCGTCGACGGCGTTGCGGACCTCCGGCCGGCTGAGCACCACCGTGAACACCGGCCCGTCCCGCTCGATCCGCACGGCCGACTTCTCGTCCATCGCGTACCCCTCCCGCTCACCTGCCCCCGACGTTACTGCCAGTCGTCCCAGGGCGGGTCCATCTCGTCGAGGTCGAAGGGCGGCTCGTCGGGGTGCGGCGCCTCGGGCTCCTCGGGCGCCGCGACCGACACGGGCGCCGCGACCGACCCGGGCGCCGGGCCAGCCGGGGCGGGCTCGGGGGCGTCGCACTGCGCCAGGGTCTCGAGGACGCCCTGGCCGTACTTGGTGAGCTTGGCCTCGCCGACCCCGCCGATGGTGGCGAGCTCTTCCACCGATGCGGGCAGCAGCGTCGCGATCTCCCGCAGCGTCGCGTCGTGGAAGACGACGTACGCCGGTACTCCCTGCTCGCGCGCCGTCGCGGCCCGCCAGGCGCGCAGGGCCAGGAAGACCGGTTCGGCCGCGGCCGGCAGGTCGACCGGCACGCGGGCGCCCTTCCCGGAGCGCGACCCGGACCGGGACTCCTTGCGGGCCGGGCCGGCGGCCGCCTTCTCCTTGCGCATCGGGACGCTGCGGCGGCCTCCCAGTACCTCGCCGCTCTCCTCCGTCAGCACGAGCGTCCCGTACTCGCCCTCCACCGCCAGCAGCCGCAGCGCCAGCAGCTGACGCACGACCCCGCGCCACTCCGCGGTGCCCAGCTCCGACCCGACTCCGAACACCGACAGCGCATCGTGGTCGAACTGGATGACCTTGGCCGTCTTCTTGCCCTGCAGGATGTCGATGATCTGGCCGGCGCCGAACTTCTGGCGCCGTTCCTTCGCCAGCCGCCACACCGTGGACAGCAGTTTCTGCGCCGCGACCGTCCCGTCCCAGGACTCGGCCGGCGTCAGGCAGGTGTCGCAGTTGCCGCACGGCCCGCCCAGCTGCCCGAAGTACTCCAGCAGCCGCTCCCGGCGGCAGCCGACCGTCTCGCACAGCGCGAGCATGGCGTCCAGGTGCATGCCCAGGGAGCGGCGGCGTGCGTCGTCGCCCTCGGAGCCCTCGATGAGCTTGCGCTGCTGGACCACGTCCTGGAGGCCGTACGCCAGCCACGCGGTGGCCGGCTCGCCGTCGCGGCCGGCACGGCCGGTCTCCTGGTAGTAGCCCTCGACGGACTTCGGCAGGTCGAGGTGGGCCACGAAGCGGACGTCCGGCTTGTCGATGCCCATGCCGAAGGCGATCGTGGCCACGACCACGACCCCGTCCTCCCGCAGGAAGCGCGCCTGGTTCTCCGCACGCGTACGGGCGTCCATTCCGGCGTGGTAGGCCACGGCATCGATGCCCTGCTCGACCAGGAAGGCCGCGGTCTTCTCCACCGAGGACCGCGAGAGGCAGTAGACGACTCCGGCGTCCCCGTCGTGCTCGGCCCGGATCAGCTCCAGCAGCTGCTTGAGCGGGTTGTTCTTCCCGACGATGCGGTACTGGATGTTGGGCCGGTCGAAGCTGGCCACGAAGTGCCGGGCGTCCTCCAGGCCGAGCCGCGCCACGATCTCGGCGTGGGTGGCCTCGGTGGCCGTCGCGGTCAGCGCGATCCGCGGCACCTTCGGCCAGCGCTCGTGCAGCATGGACAGCGCGAGGTAGTCGGGCCGGAAGTCGTGACCCCACTGGGCGACGCAGTGCGCCTCGTCGATCGCGAAGAGGGACACCTTGCCCCGGTCGAGCAGACGCTGCGCGCTCTCGGTGCGCAGCCGCTCGGGAGCCAGGTAGAGCAGGTCCAGCTCGTCGGCGAGGAAGGCCTGCTCGACGGCCTGCCGCTCGTACGGGTCCTGCGTCGAGTTGAGGAATCCGGCCCGCACCCCGAGGGCGGTGAGCGCGTTCACCTGGTCCTGCATCAGCGCGATGAGCGGCGAGATCACGACGCCCGTGCCTTCTCTGACCAGGGCCGGGATCTGGTAGCAGAGCGACTTTCCGCCGCCGGTCGGCATCAGTACGAGGGCATCACCGCCGCCGACGACCTGCTCGATGATCTCCTGCTGCTCGCCGCGGAAAGAGCTGTAACCGAAGACGCGGTGCAGCACCTGCAAAGCATCGGAGATCTCGGGGGAAGCGTCGGAAAGGGCCATTCACGAAGCGTAACGGCACCTGCCGACACCCCGGACCCGACCGCCGGAACCTGTGGACAAGCGCCCCTCGTCGAGCTCGGCCGCGCCGGTTCCGCGGACCGGCTCGCCGTCAGGCTCGGCGACCTGGCGCGGGCGTCTCCCGCGCGCAGGCCGGGCACAGGCCCCGGTAGGTGACCCGGGCGTCGTTCACCGTGAAGCCGAACCGCTCCCGCTCCGGGAGTCGCTCCAGCGGGTCGCCGGTCGGGTGGACGTCGCGGATGAGGCCGCAGCCGGAGCAGACGAGGTGCTCGTGCGGGTGGTGCGCGTTGGGGTCGTAGCGCTTCGCGCGGCCGTCCGTGGAGACCTCCACGACCTCACCGAGGGAGACCAGCTCGCCCAGGGCGTTGTAAACGGTCGCGCGGGAGATCTCGGGCAGCAGCTGAACCGCACGGGCGTGCACCTCGTCGGCGGTGAGGTGCACGTGGTCGCCGTCGAGGACTTCCGCGACGACTCGTCGCTGGGACGTCATCCGCCAGCCGCGCCCGCGCAGCCGCTCCAGCAGGTCACTCATGTCGGCTCACCTGTTTCCGGTTCGTCGGGATTGCCCGAAGTTCATCGAGTGCGTCCGAAATTCGATGGGCTATGGGCTTGGTGGACTTCTTGACTTGGATTTGGTCCATCGTAGGATCGGGTCCGTTGATGGGCCAAGGGACAGGAAGATGCCATGTCTGAGAACCATGACGCAATCGTCGTAGACGCCAAGACGGAGGGTGGAGGCTGCCCCGTCGCACACGAACGCGCCCCCCACCCGACCCAGGGCGGCGGAAACCGCCAGTGGTGGCCGGAGCGGCTCAATCTGAAGATCCTCGCCAAGAACCCCGCCGTGGCCAATCCCCTCGGTGAGGAGTTCGACTACGCCGCAGCGTTCAAGACCCTCGACCTCCCGGCCGTGAAGCAGGACATCGCGCAGGTGCTGACCACCTCGCAGGACTGGTGGCCCGCCGACTTCGGCCACTACGGCCCCTTCATGATCCGGATGGCCTGGCACAGCGCGGGCACCTACCGCATCAGCGACGGCCGCGGCGGCGCCGGGGCCGGCCAGCAGCGCTTCGCCCCCCTCAACAGCTGGCCGGACAACGGCAATCTCGACAAGGCCCGCCGCCTGCTGTGGCCGGTGAAGAAGAAGTACGGCAAGAGCCTCTCGTGGGCCGACCTCATGATCCTCGCCGGCAACGTCGCCCTGGAGTCGATGGGCTTCGACACCTTCGGCTTCGGCGGCGGTCGCGCCGACGTCTGGGAGCCCGACGAGGACGTGTACTGGGGTCCCGAGACCACCTGGCTCGGCGACGAGCGCTACACCGGCGACCGGGAGCTGGAGAGCCCCCTCGGCGCGGTCCAGATGGGCCTCATCTACGTCAACCCGGAGGGCCCGAACGGCAACCCGGACCCGCTCGCCGCGGCGCGCGACATCCGCGAGACGTTCCGCCGGATGGCGATGAACGACGAGGAGACGGTCGCCCTGATCGCGGGCGGCCACACCTTCGGCAAGACCCACGGCGCGGGCCCGGCGGACAGCGTCGGCCCCGACCCCGAAGCCGCCCCGATCGAGGCGCAGGGCTTCGGCTGGAGCAACTCCTTCGGTACCGGCAAGGGTGGCGACGCGATCACCAGCGGTCTCGAGGGCATCTGGACGAACACCCCGATCACCTGGGACAACACCTTCTTCGAGATCCTGTTCGGCTACGAGTGGGAGCTGTTCAAGAGCCCCGCCGGAGCCCACCAGTGGCGGCCGAAGGAGGGCGCCGGGGCGGACACCGTGCCCGACGCGCACGACCCGTCCAAGAGCCACGCCCCGACGATGCTGACGACCGACCTCTCGCTCCGGTTCGACCCGGCGTACGAGCGGATATCCCGGCGCTTCCTGGAGAACCCCGCCGAGTTCGCCGACGCCTTCGCCCGGGCCTGGTTCAAGCTGACCCACCGCGACATGGGTCCGGTCGTGCGCTACCTCGGTCCGGAGGTACCGGCCGAAGAACTGCTGTGGCAGGACCCCCTGCCGGCGGTGACCCACGAGCTCGTCGGCCGCGACGACATCGTCTCCCTCAAGGAGCGAATCCTCGCCTCGGACCTGTCGGTGTCCCAGCTCGTCTCCACCGCGTGGGCCTCGGCCTCGTCCTTCCGCGGCAGCGACAAGCGCGGCGGCGCCAACGGTGCGCGCATCCGCCTCCAGCCGCAGAGCGGATGGGAGGTCAACGACCCCGACCGACTGGCGACGGTCCTGCGCACCCTGACGGAGATCCAGGAGTCCTTCAACTCCGCCCAGAGCGGCGGCAAGCGGGTCTCGATCGCCGACCTGATCGTGCTCGCGGGCGCCGCCGCCGTCGAGCAGGCCGCCAAGGACGCCGGTTTCGACGTCGAGGTCCCCTTCACGCCGGGCCGTGTGGACGCCACGCAGGAGCAGACCGACGTGGAGTCCTTCGCCGCGCTCGAGCCGGCCGCCGACGGTTTCCGCAACCACCTCGGCAAGGGCAGCCGCCTGCCGGCCGAGTACCTGCTGATCGACAAGGCGAACCTGCTGAACCTGAGTGCCCCCGAGCTGACGGTCCTCGTCGGTGGCCTGCGCGTCCTGGGCGCGAACCACCAGCAGACCCCGCTCGGTGTCCTCACCAAGACCCCCGGGTCGCTGACCAACGACTTCTTCGTCAACCTGCTCGACCTGGGCACGACGTGGACGGCGACCTCCGAGGACGCGAACACCTTCGAGGCCCGCGACGGGGCCACGGGCCGGGTCAAGTGGACCGGCACCAGGGCCGACCTCGTCTTCGGGTCGAACTCGGAGCTGCGCGCGCTCGCGGAGGTCTACGCGAGCGACGACGCGAAGGAGAAGTTCGTGAAGGACTTCGTCGCCGCGTGGGACAAGGTGATGAACCTCGACCGGTTCGACCTCGTCTGATCACGACGTCCGGGCCGGCCCGAACCGGCCGGCCCGGACGTCACGGCAGCGGCGGCAGGGACGGCTCGTACAGCCAGGCCGAGAACAGGTCGTCCAGCGGCTCGGCCGTGTAGCCGGCCACGTGCGCGGTGAAGGATGCGGTGCTCACCACGCCGTGGCGGTACACGACGGCCCACTCCCGCAGCATCCGGAAGAACGCCCCGTCACCCAGGGCGCGGCGGATCGCGTGCACGGCGAGCCCCCCGCGCTGGTACAGGCGGTCGTCGAACATCAGCTTGCGGCCCGGGTCGACCAGCCGGAGATCCTGCGGCTGCGAGGCCAGCAGCCGGTGTGCGGCGGCGGCCAGCTCGTGCGCGGTGCGGCCGCCGGAGCGCTCCGACCAGAGCCATTCCGCGTACTTCGCGAAGCCCTCGTTCAGCCAGATGTGCCGCCAGTCGGCGATGGTCACGCTGTTGCCGAACCACTGGTGCGCCAGCTCGTGGGCGATGAGCCGCTCCGAACCGCGTACGCCGTCCACGTGGTTGGCGCCGAACAGCGAGAGGCCCTGGGCTTCGACCGGGACGTCGAGTTCCTCGTCGGCGACGACCACGGCGTACTCGCCGAAGGGGTAGGGCCCGAACAGTTCCTCGAACAGCCGCATCATGGCGGGCTGCCGGGCGAAGTCGCGGGAGAACCTCGCCAGCAGGTGCGCCGGCACGTGGGCGCTCTGCGGTACGCCGCCCAGCCCCGGGTCGCCGAGCAGCACCGTCTGGTACATGCCGATGGACAGCCCGACCAGGTAGCTGGAGGTCGGCGCGGACTGCTCGTACACCCAGGTGGTCGTGCTGGCCTTCGTCGTCCTGGTGAGCAGCCGGCCGCCGGCCACCACCGTATAGGCGGAAGGGGTGTTGACCGAGATGTGGTACGAGGCCTTGTCGGCGGGCCGGTCGTTGCACGGGTACCAGGAGGGCGCGCCGACGGGCTGGCTGGCCACCAGCGCGCCGTCGGTCAGCTCCTCCCAGCCGAGGCCGCCCCAGGGGCTGCGCACCGGTTTGGGGTTGCCCGCCCAGTGCACCTCCACGGTGAAGGCGGCGCCGGCGGGCAGTGGCTTGGCCGGCCGGATACGCAGCTTGCCGCCCCGGTGGGTGTGGTGCGGCGCCCGGCCGTTCACCAGGACCCGGCCCGTTTTGAACTCGGCCAGGTTGAGGTGGAACTCGGCGAGCGGTGCCCGCCCGGCGATCGCGCTGAGCCGGGCCGTCCCGGCCAGCCGGTTGGGGCCGGGCCGGTATTCCAGAGCGAGTTCGTAACGGTGCACGCGGTAACGGGGGTCGCCGTTGGCCGGAAAGTACGGGTCCGATACCGCTGTCTGCTGGCCGTTCACTGCCGCTTCCGTTTCCGTTCTGGCCCTGTCAGGGCCGCCACGCCTCGATCGGATTGCCCAGCCACCGGGTGTCGGCGGGGACGGATTCCCCGGCCATCACGAGCGAGGCGGGACCCAGGGTGCTGCGGGCCCCGATCGTGCTCCCGGGCAGGACGATTCCGCCCGGGCCCAGGGTGGCGCCCTCACGGAGGACCACAGTATCCGTCCTCAAGATCCGGTCGTGGAAGAGGTGTGTCTGCAATACACAGCCGCGGTTCACGCTGACCGCGTCGCCCAGTGAGACCAGGTCCGTCTCGGGCAGCCAGTAGCTCTCGCACCACACGCCCCGGCCGATCCGGGCGCCGAGCCCGCGCAGCCACAGCGCCAGCAGCGGCGTGCCGGGCACGGATCCGGCCAGCCACGGCACGGCCAGCACCTCGACGAAGGTGTCGGCGAGCTCGTTGCGCCATACGAAGGCGCTCCACAGCGGGTGCTCCCCCGCCCGGTGGCGGCCCACCAGGAGCCACTTCGCGGCCACGCTGACCGCGCACGCGGCCACACCTGCGGCGAGCAGGACCGCTCCGGACAGCAGCGCGGTTCCCCCGATCCCCAGACCGCTCGCCGTGCTCAGCGCGCAGAGCGCCGCCACGGTCAGTACGGCCAGCGCGGCCGAGCAGCAGACCGGAACGAGCCGGCACAGCTCCACCAGGCCGCGCGCCCACAGCAGTCGCGCGGGCGGGTCGTAGGTCCGGCTCCGGTCGGCGGTCGCGGCGGACCGCGGCAGCCGGACCGGCGGCAGGCCGAGGTAGGAGCTGCCCTTCTTGGCCTTCTTCGGAGTGGCGGACAGTACGCCGACCAGCCCGTCGTCGGGCACGGCGCGGCCCGGCGCGGTCATCCCGGAGTTGCCGAGGAAGGCACGGCGGCCGATCTCGGAGTGCCCGATCCGCACCCAGCCGCCGCCCAGTTCGCAGGGGGCGGTCAGGGTGTCGTCGGCGAGGAACGCGCCTTCGCCGACGGTGGTGAGGCTCGGCAGCGCGAGGACGGTGGAGACCTCCGCGCCCCGGCCGATCTTCATGCCGAGCAGCCGCAGCCACACCGGAGTGATCAGCCCGGCGTAGAGGGGGAAGAGCGTTTCCCGCGAGAGGTCCATCAGCTGGGTGACCGTCCAGGCCTGCCATCCGATCCGGCTGTGCGTGGGGTGGACTCCCGTACGCAGCCCCAGGCTGAGCAGACGTACGGAGACCAGCAGGAGCAGCGCGTACGCGAACCCGAAGGCGAGCGCGCCGGGCACCACGGCGAGCAGCGCTCCCCGCAGGGCCTGGGCGAAGGCGGCGTCGGCGGGCACGAAGCGGCTCACCACGAGCAGGGCGGGCAGGGTCGCGAGCACGGGCAGGGCCGTGAGGCAGAAGCCGGTCGCCCCGTACATGGCGCGCCAGTGGACGGCGCGCGGCGGGCGCTCCCCCGGCCAGTTGTGCTTGGCCTTGCCGAGCTTGACGGCGGGCGCCCCGGCCCAGCGCTGGCCGGTCGGGACCTGTCCGACCACGGCGGAGCCGGGGGCCACCTCGGCGCGCTTGCCGACCCGGGCGCCGGGGAAGAGCACGCTGCGGGTGCCGACCACCGCGCCCGCGCCGACCTTGACCGGGCCGATCTCGAGGCGGTCACCGTCGAGCCAGTGCCCGGAGAGGTCGACCTCGGACTCCACGGCGCAGCCGCGGCCGAGCTTGAGCATGCCGGTGACGGGGGGCAGCGAGTGCAGGTCCACCTCGGGGGCGACCTTGGCGCCGAGGGCCCGGGCGTAGCGCTCCAGCCAGGAGCCGGTGAGCGAGGTCGCGCCGACGTACTCGGCCAGCCGCTCGGCCGTCCACAGCCTCAGGTGCACGCTTCCGCCGCGCGGGTGGCGTCCGGCCTTGACCCCGCGCAGCAGCAGACGCGCGCCGGTGGCCGCGATGGCGAGGCGGCCCGGGGGGCTGTAGAGCAGCACCGCGCCGGCGGCGACGAGCCACCACGAGGCGGCCGGCGCCCACGGGTACGCCCCGAACCGGTGCAGTACGTTGCCCAGGGCCAGCAGGGCCACCGTCCAGCGCAGGCCGACCAGGGTGAACAGCGGGAGCAGCAGGAGCGACTGGATCACCTTGGTCCGCAGCGGGACCGGCGCGATGGTCCGCGTCGCGCCGTCGTCCTGGGCGGACTTCTCCAGCCGGCGGGCCAGCTTGCGCAGGGTGGGCTGCTGGTAGATGTCGAGGACGGCCGCGCTCGGGTAGCGGGTGCGCAGCCGGGTGGTGAGCCGGGCGGCGGCGAGGCTGTTGCCGCCGATCGCGAAGAAGTCGTCGGCGGCGCCGGTGACGGCCACCCCGAGGGTCTCGCTCCACTGCTCGGCGAGCCAGGCCTCGGTGCCGTACAACTGCTCGACGGGGCCGGTGCCCTGCGCTTCGGGCAGCGGCCAGGGCAGCGCGTCCCGGTCGACCTTGCCGGAGGTGCGGGTCGCCAGCTCGTCGACGGTCGCGAGGAGCGGGACGAGGGCCGCGGGCAGCTCGGCGCGCAGCCGCTCCACGGCGGCCGCGCGGTCCCAGCCCTCCTGGGTGACGAGGTAGCCGACGAGCAGCTGGTTGCCGCTGCGGGCGGTGCGTACGGCGGCGGCCGCGCCGGCGACGCCGGGCAGGGCCTGCAGCGCGGCGTCGACCTCGCCCAGCTCGATGCGGCGGCCGCCGAGCTTGATCTGCTCGTCGCCGCGGCCGAGGAAGACCAGTCCTTCCGGCTCGGCGCGCACGAGGTCGCCGCTGCGGTAGGCGCGCTCCCAGCCGAGGGATTCCAGCGGGGCGTACTTCTCGGCGTCCTTCGCGGGGTCGAGGTAGCGGGCGAGGCCGACTCCGCCGATCACGAGCTGGCCGGTGCCGCCCATGGGCACCGGCTCGCCGGACTCGTCGACCACGGCCAGTTCCCAGCCGTTCAGCGGCAGGCCGATGCGGATCGGTTCCTCGCCGGTCAGGAGCGAGGCGCAGGCGACGACGGTGGCCTCGGTGGGGCCGTAGGTGTTCCAGACCTCGCGGCCCTCGGTGACCAGGCGCTGGGTGAGTTCGGGCGGGCAGGCCTCGCCGCCGAAGATCAGCAGCCGGACCTCGCCCAGCGCCTCGGGCTCCCAGAGTGCGGCCAGGGTCGGCACCGTGGAGACGACGGTGATCTCCTGTTCCACCAGCCAGGGGCCGAGGTCGGCGCCGGCGCGCACCTGGGAGCGGGGGACGGGCACGAGGCAGGCGCCGTGGCGCCAGGCCAGCCACATCTCCTCGCAGGAGGCGTCGAAGGCGACGGACAGTCCGGCCATGACCCGGTCGCCGGGTCCGATCGGCTCGTCGGCGAGGAACAGGGCGGCCTCCGCGTCCACGAAGGCGGCGGCGCTGCGGTGGCTGACGGCGACGCCCTTGGGTTTGCCGGTGGAGCCGGAGGTGAAGATGATCCAGGCGTCGTCCCCGGGGCCGGGCCGCGCGGCGGATTCGGGGGTGTCCGCGAGGCCGGTGGCGTCGATGCGCGCTCCGGCGCCCAGCACCGCCCGTACCCCGGCCTCGTCGAAGACCAGCTCCGCCCGCTCGTCGGGGTCCTCTGCGTCGACGGGCACGTAGGCGGCGCCCGCGGCGAGGACGGCGAGGATGCCCGCGTACAGCTCGTTGGTCCCGGACGGCACGCGGACGCCGACCCGGTCGCCGAGCCCCACCCCGGCGGCTGCCAGGGCCCGCCTTCGGCGCTCGACCTCGGCGGCCAGCGCCCGGTAGGTCAGTTGGACGGTGCCGTCGTCGAGGGCGGGCTCGTCGGGGTACGCCCGTACGGAGGCCTCGAAGACGTCGACGAGGGTGCGGGCGGGGGCGGCGGGTCCGGCGGTGAACCGGGCGGATTTCCCGGATTCCCCGGATGTCGCGGATTCCCGGGATGCCGCGGATTCCCGGGATGCCGCGGATTCCCGGGATGCCGCGGATTCCCGGGGTTCCCCGGGCACGTCCTCGGCTTCGAGCAGGCCGGGGTCCCCGCGCTCAGGTGTGGCTGCCATCGGCCCTCGCGTCTCGTTCCCGGAACCGTCCGGGTCGGCGGGCGGAGCCCGGGTCTGCCCAGGTTGTTCCGGTCCAGCGCCAAACAACCCGCCAGTCTAGTGCGTCATCAGGGAACTTCTCGTAGACGTCTTGCGCGTGGCCGGAAGGAGCGGTATTAGGGCGCCCTTGCGCCCCTCCATGACGCGGTCTTCCCGGACTGTTCACCCGCGTGTGGCTTGCACCTTCCCGGACCGGTGGGGCGCGGTCGGTCAAATGAAGGCCACTACAGAGGTCTGGACCATTTCAATCTCGCCAACCCCGCATGTCATTGCGCCCGTTGCACCGCTCCCGGGGCAATGGTCTACACCTTTGGCATTAGGGTGGGTCATCTGAAACAGGCGCATACACAGCCGTGGGGGGCTTTATGACCGTTCATCATCTTCCGCAACCTCCATCCGACGAAGAGCTCTACTGGTACTTCGGGCCGCAACGCCGCTGGGTCCTGGTCAGCACCTCGCTCGCCTTCGTGTTCACGGCGGCGACCATGTTCACCTTCGCGCTGCGCACCCCGGCCCTGTGGGCCTTCCTCGCCGTCCTCGGGCTCAACGTCGTGGCCCTCGCGCTCTCCTCGGTCAACAGCCTGCGCCAGCGCCGACTGACCCGGCAGTCGCACGAGGTGCTCGTGCACGCCTGGCGGCCCGCCGAACTGCCCGGCGTGGACCTGTACCTGCCGACCTGCGGGGAACCGCTGCCCGTGCTGGCCAACGCCTACCGCGCGGTCGCGGCCGTCGACTGGCCCGGCGCGCTCACCGTCTGGGTCCTGGACGACGCCGACCGGCCCGAGGTCGCCGCGCTGGCGGCCTCGTACGGCCACGAGTACGTCGTACGCCCCGACCGGGGGCACCTGAAGAAGGCCGGCAACCTCAACCACGCGCTCACCCTGAGCGACGCCGAGTTCATCGCGATCCTGGACGCGGACTTCGCGCCCCGGCCGGACTTCCTGCGCCACCTCGTCCCGTACCTGGCCGATCCCGCCGTCGGCATCGTGCAGAGCCCGCAGTGCTTCGACACCGACGAGACGATGGACTGGATCCAACGGGCGGCCGGCTCCGCCCAGGAGTGGTTCTTCCGCTGGATCCAGCCGTCGCGCGACGCGAGCGACGCCGCCATCTGCTGCGGCAGCAACGCCGTCTACCGGCGCGCCGCGATCGACCTGGCCGGCGGTTTCGCCCGGCTCGACCACAGCGAGGACCTCTTCACCGGACTCGCGCTGCACGAGCGGGGATTTCGCACCCTGTACGTACCGGTGCTGGTCGCCAAGGGCACCTCGCCCGACCAGCTCACCTCCTTCGTCAACCAGCAGTACCGCTGGGCGATGGGCAACCTCCACCTGCTCTCCGCCCCCGTGCTGCGGCGGATGCGCGCGCCCTGGCGGATGCGGCTCTGCTTCTACGAGGGCATCGTCGGGTACCTGGCCACGGCGGTGAACACCTTCACGGCGCCGCTGCCCCCGCTGGTGATGATGTTCTGGTACCCGGATCACATCCGGCCCTGGCACGTGCTGCCGCTGCTCGCCCCGCTGTGGCTCTGGCACGTGCTGCTGCCCCGGGTCAGCCGGACGCGCTGGCGGGTGGAGGTGATCCGGGCGAACGTCCTGACCAGCGTGGCCGCCGCGACCGCGTTCCTGCACACGCTGCGGGGCCGCAGCGCCACCTGGGTGCCCACCGGCGCCCGGGGTGCGGCGGCGCCGGGCGGGATGGCCCGCCGGGTGGTGGCCGTCTCGCTGGTCTGGCTCGTCCTCTCCAACGGCGCGGCCGCCGCGGGCCTGGCGCTGGCCGTGGCCCGCAACGGCTGGGAGCCCAACTGGGGGCTGCTGCTCTACCTCCTGGTGCAGTGCCAGATCAACGTTCCGCTGATCCGGGACCTGACGGCCGAGCTGCGCACCCGCGTACGGCCCCACCGGAGCCCCCGTACCGGGATGCTGCCCCGTCGCTGGCCCGAGACCATCGCCGCTTCGGCGGTCCTCCTGCTCACCGGCCTGCTGGCGTCCGGGTGGGTCAACCCGATGCTTCCCTGGCTGAGTTGAAAGGCGTCCACACCGTGTCGTTCCTCGTGGCACCCGGCCTGCGCCACCCCTGCGAACCGGCGTCCGGATCCCGCTCCGGCGGCGAATCCGGGCCCAGCCCGCACCGCTCCGCCTTCCGGCCCGACATCGAGGGCCTGCGCGCGGTGGCCGTCCTCGCGGTCCTCGCCTTCCACGCCGGGATTCCGGGGATGGCGGGCGGCTTCGTCGGCGTGGACGTCTTCTTCGTCATCTCCGGCTACCTGATCACCGGTCTGCTGGTCCGGGAGGCGATCACCACCGGGCGGATCCGGCTCGGGGACTTCTTCTCACGGCGGGCCCGCCGGCTGCTGCCCTCCGCCGCCGTGGTGCTCGCCGCGGTGGCGCTGGCCGGGGCCTGGCTGACCGTACCGCTGCGCCGCGCCGACCTGGAGCACGACGTCGTCGCGGCGGCGCTGTCCGTCGCGAACTGGCGCTTCGTCTCGCAGCAGACCGACTACCTCGCCGCCGGGCACGACCAGAGCCCGCTGCTGCACTTCTGGTCCCTGGCCGTCGAGGAGCAGTTCTATCTCCTCTGGGCCCCGCTGCTGGCGGTGATCGTGCTCTGCGCGGCCCGGGCAGTCCGCCGGGGCCGGGCCGTACGCTCCGCCGTGGCGCTCGTCACCGTCCTGCTGACCCTCGTCTCGTTCGCACTGTCCCTGGACTGGACCGACCGCTCCGTATCGCTCGCGTACCTCGCAACCCCTTCGCGCGTCTGGCAGTTCGGCGTCGGGGCGCTGCTGGCCCTGCTGCCCTGGCACCTGATGCGCGGGCCCAGGCCGCTGCGGCTGCTGTGCGGCTGGGCCGGGACCGCGGCGATCGGCTGGTGCGTCGTGGCGTACGACGCCTCGACCCCGTACCCCGGTGTCGCGGCGCTCGTACCGACCCTGGGGACCGCGGCGGTCATCCTCGCCGCGATACCCGGCCGGGGCGAGCGCGGTGCGATCGGCGCGTACGGGGTCGGGCGGCTGCTGGCGGGGCGGGCGCCTCGCGCGCTCGGGCGGCTCTCCTACAACCTGTACCTGTGGCACTGGCCGGTACTCGTCCTCGCCGAGGCCCGGTTCGGGACGCTCGGCTGGCCGGCGAAGACCGCGCTGACGTCGGCGGCGGTACTGCCCGCCCTGGCCGCCATGCGCTGGGTCGAGCGGCCGCTGCGGCGCAGCCGTACGGTCCGCGAACTCCCCCGGCGCGGTCTGTCGGTGGGTGTGACGGCCATCGTGCTGCCGGTCGTGCTCGCCCTGGTGGTGGGCACCACCACGCTGCAACTGCTGGGCCCGGTCGCTCCGGTCGAGCTGAACGGCCTGCCGCCGGGCGCCGCCTCCGGTCCCTCCCTCCTCGCCCGGACCCCGGGCGCACCGCTCGCGGACGGCCCGGTGGTGCCGGGTCCGGCGCAGGCGCGGGGGGACTTCCCGCCGGACGGGCCCTGCGAGGTCGCCCCGGCCGTGACGCACAGTCCGGACTGCCTGTTCGGTGCGGTGGCCAGTCCGGACCGGATCGTGCTGCTCGGCGATTCGCACGCCGGGCAGTGGTTCTCCCCGATGCTGGCACTGGCCTCCCAACGGGGCTGGGCGCTCCAGGAATTGGTCAAGCAGGGCTGCCCGCTGCCGCAGCTGGCGGTGGACAGCCCCCAGCTCGGCCGCGCCTACCGGGAGTGCGACACCTGGCGGGCGGACACCCTGGACCGGCTGCGCCGGCAGCCCAGGCCCCGCCTCATCGTGATCTCCTCGCTCAACCGCTACACCAGCGACCCCGGACTGCTGGAGGCGGGCTGGGAGAAGACGCTGGCGCCGCTGCGGGAGCTCGGGGCGCCGATCGTCTACATCGAGGACACCCCGGTACCCGGTAGGGACATTCCCGCGTGCGTCTCCGGCGCGCCCGAGTCCCCCGGCGCCTGCGCCTTCAGCCGTGAGGACGCCCAGCAGCCCGATCCGCTGGCGCGGCGGATCGCGTCCGGCGCGCTGCCCGGCGTACGGAGCATCAGCGTGAACCCGGTCCTGTGCCCGGGCAGCGGCCCGACCTGCCCGGCCGTGCTGGACCGGATCCTGTTGTACCGGGACGACGCCCACCTGACCAACGTGGCGGCCGTCGTGCTGACCTCGCGGCTGGAGCGGCTGCTCGCGGAGTCCGGCGCGCTGCCCGCCGCTGACGGATCCGGGGCTCCCGGGACGGACGGGTGGGTCCGCTTGCTGCGGGACGACTTCGACGGCCCGGCGGGCAGCGGGCCGTCCGCCGTGAACTGGATCCACGACACCGGCACCTGCTACCCGGGCTGCCCCGCCGCGCAGTGGGGCACCGGGGAGATCGAGACCATGACCGACCGGACCGAAAACGTCCGCCTCGACGGGAAGGGCGCGCTGGAGATCGTGCCCACCCTGAAGGACGGCGAGTGGAGTTCGGGGCGCATCGAGACCAGGCGCTCGGACTTCGCGCCGCCGCCCGGCGGGATCCTGCGGATCGAGGCGTCGATCGCCCTGCCGGACGTGACCGGGGCGCGGGCGGCGGGCTACTGGCCTGCGTTCTGGACCCTGGGGGCGCCGCTGCGCGACGGGTACACGGGCTGGCCGGGCGTCGGGGAGCTCGACGTCATGGAGTCCGTGAACGGGCGGGACACCGTCTTCGGCTCCATGCACTGCGGCGTCCTCGAAGGCGGCCCGTGCGGGGAGCCCGTGGGCCTGACCTCCGGTCCGCAGCCGTGCTCCGGGTGCCGTACGGGGTTCCACTCGTACGCGGTGGAGGTCGACCTCTCCCCCGGCGCGCAAGAGGTGCGCTGGTACCTGGACGGCCGCGTGTACCACCGGGTGGCGGCCGACCGGATGGACGCCGGGACCTGGAAGCGGGCGGTGGACCACGGGCTGTTCCTCATCCTGAACGTGGCCGTCGGCGGCAAACTCCCGCTGGCCGACGGCGCGACGGCGGGCCCGACCACCGACCCGGGCCATCCGATGCGGGTCGACCACGTCACCGTCTCGGCCAGGAAGGGAGGGACGCACGGTTAGGCAACGGCCGTGCGGGGCCCCGTAGTTGAGCACCTCCCCCCTTGGCGGCCTTCAGGGGGGAGGTGATCGGGTCAAGTTGGTCCAGACCTGTTGACGGCGGGCTATGCGGAGGATTAGGTTCCCAGCCACGAGGCGATCAGCACCGGCCGCCCCCCACCGGCCGTGACCGCCTCCCCACGCTCTCCCCACGCCCTCCCGGCGGTCGGCGGCCGTTTCGCGCCGCTCCCCCTCTTCCCCCCACGGAGGCATTTCTTGCGTACCCGTACTCGCCTGGCCTACGGGCTCGGCGCCACCCTGCTCAGCGCGGCCGCGGTGCTGAGCGCCCCCGGCTCGGCGTTCGGCGCCAACCTCCTCACCAACGGCGGCTTCGAGGCCGGTACGCCGGCCGGCTGGTCCTGTGGCGGGGGCCTGGGCTCCGTCGTGAGTTCGCCCGTGCACGGCGGCGCCAAGGCGCTGGCCGGGGCTGCCAGCGCGTCCGACAACGCCAAGTGCACCCAGACCGTCGCCGTCCAGCCCAACACCGCGTACACGCTGTCGGCCTGGGTCCGCGGCAGCTACGTCTACCTCGGCGTCACCGGCGGCGCGTCCACCTGGACCCCCTCCGCCACCGCCTACACGAAGCTCACCGTCTCCTTCACCACCGGCGCCTCCCAGACCAGCGCCGAGGTCTACCTCAACGGCTGGTACGGGCAGGGCACGTACTACGCCGACGACGTGACCCTGGAGGGCCCCGGCGGCGGCGCGGACACCGTCGCTCCGAGCACGCCGGGCAGCCTCACCTCCACCGGCAAGACCTCCTCCAGCGTCTCGCTCGCCTGGACGGCCTCCACCGACAACGTCGGAGTCACCGGCTACGACGTCTACCAGGGCGCCGACAAGGTGGCCACGTCCACCACGACCGGCGCGACCGTCGCCGGCCTCAACGCGGGCACTGCCTACACCTTCTCCGTACGCGCCCGTGACCTGGCGGGCAACACCTCGGCGGCCTCCAACGCCGTCAGCGTCACCACCGGCAGCGGGACCACGCCGACCGGCTTCAAGCAGGCCGCGCCCTACCTCTACCTCGGCTGGGGCAACCCGCCCAGCGCGACCACGGTCATGAACGCCACCGGGGCGAAGTGGTTCACCATGGCCTTCATCCTCTCCTCCGGCGGATGCAACGCGGCCTGGGACGGCCAGCGCCCGCTGACCGGCGGCGCTGACCAGAGCACCATCAACGCGGTCCGGGCGGCGGGCGGCGACATCGTCCCGTCCATCGGCGGCTGGTCGGGCAACAAGCTCGGCCCCAACTGCACCAGTGCCGCGGCCCTGGCCGGGGCGTACCAGCAGGTCATCAACGCCTACGGGCTCAAGGCCATCGACGTCGACATCGAGAACACCGACGAGTTCGAGAACGCCGTGGTCCAGGACCGGATCCTCGGCGCACTCAAGATCGTCAAGCAGAACAACCCCGGCCTCAAGACCATCCTCACCTTCGGCACCGCCACCTCGGGCCCGACCTCGTGGGGCAACCGTCTGATCGACCAGGCCAAGGCGCTGGGCGCCGACATCGACGTCTTCACGATCATGCCGTTCGACTTCGGGAACGCCTCCACCGACATGTACGCCAGTACGGTCAGCGCGACCGAGGGCCTCAAGACCAAGCTCAGGTCCACCTTCGGCTGGGACGACTCCACCGCCTATGCCCACATCGGCATCTCCGGCATGAACGGCGTCAGCGACACGCAGGAGACCACCACCGTCCAGAACTGGACCGACATCCGCAACTGGGCCAACTCCCACCACATCGCCCGGCTGGCCTTCTGGTCCGTCAACCGCGACCGCGGCTGCGCCGGCGGCGGGCTGCAGGAGTCCTGCTCCGGCATCGCGCAGAACGACTGGCAGTTCACCTCCATCACGGCGGGCTTCACCGGCTGATCCACAGCGGGCGGAGCGGTCCGCGCACCACCCCTCGACGAGGCGCCTGACCTGGGATTCCCCCGGGCGGGCGCCTTCGTCGTACCCGGATCACCAGAGGGCCCGGCGGCTTGGGCCACCACCATTCGCGCCCGCCCGGTCCGCCCCTTCCCTGGGGGCGGCACACGGGAATTATGGGGGTCGAACCCCCATGTGCGGGTGCAGCGCCTCGCGTTGACTCGGGCTCGCCGATCGGCCGGCACGGACCCCAGCTCCAGTTGCGAGCACCGCACACTCGACCACCGAGGAGGTGATCCGGATGAGCGTCCTCAAGCTTCAGAACCTGCAGCCCCGCACCACGCAGAGCAGCGCCGCGACCGTCAGCCTGACGAGCAGCAGCAGCGACTGCTGCAAGTCCCCGAACCGCCCGGAGTGACCTGATGGCGATCCGTGCGGGGCCGCCAGCGGTCCCCGCACGGATCCCGCCGTTTTCTCACCGGCCGCTGCCGGCGGCGGCCCCTCGGACGAACACAGAGGCTGACATGCGCAACGAACGATGGGTCTACCGCTTCCTCTTCGCCTGGAACGACACCCTGTTCTTCGACCCGCTCGACGTGTTCTACGAACCGAGGGCGGACCATTTCCTCGCCGGTCTCGACGAAGAGGTGCGGACGCGTTTCGTCCGCAGCGGCATCTGGTGGAGCCATCGGCACAACCCGGCCCTGCCGGCGCAGGGCTGGAAGATCCACGTGTCGGCCGGTCACCGCCGCGTGCGCGAGGTCGCCGCATCGGTGATCGGACACCTGACGGAACGCGGGATCGACTTCAAGATCGCTCTCGATCTCAACGTCTTCGAGATGCTCAACTCCAAGGCCATGTCCCGGGGCAGCGGCGGCAAGCTCGTGACCGTCTACCCGCGCGACGACGACGAGTTCAGGGAGTGCCTGGCGGATCTGGCGCGCCTCCTGGAGGGCGTCGAGGGTGCGTACGTCCTGTCGGACCTGCGCTACCGGGACAGCAAGGCGCTCTACTTCCGCTACGGCCAGTTCCTCGACACCCACCGCGTCGACGTCCTCGGGCGGCGGCTGCCGCAGATCACCGGTCCGGACGGGCCCGTCCCCGACGACCGGCGCCCCGGCTACGCTCAACCCGACTGGGTGGCCTGGCCGTTCGACGACTGGAAGCCCGTCGAGGAGCCCGAGGGGGACGGCTTGGTCGGCGGCCGCTTCCGGGTGACCGGGGCGATCCAGTTCTCCAACAGCGGCGGGGTGTACACGGCCGAGGACACGGAGAACGACGACCGGCCGGTGCTGCTCAAGGAGGCCCGCCCGCACACCAACATCAACCCGCGCCAGGACCACGACGCCGTGGACATCCTCGCCCGCGAGTGGATGTTCCTGAACCGGCTGGCCGACGTCGGCTCGTACCCGGCTCCGATCGCGAAGTTCACCCACTGGGAGCACCACTACATCGCCGAGGAGTTCATCGACAGCTCCGACATCCGCTCGGTGCTCCTCGAACGCAACCCGCTCGCGCGACCGGGGTTCGACATCGAGCAGTCGCGGGACTTCCTGCGGATCTTCCTCAACGTGTTCCGCGGGCTGGCCCGTGCGATCGGGGCCGCCCACGAGCGTGGTGTGATCCTCACCGATTTCACCGCCGCGAACCTGCTCATCGATCCCGACACCCACGAGGTGACGATCGTCGACCTGGAGGCCTGCCGGCTGGCCGACACGGGCACCGACACCGACAGTGGCGAGGCCTCGCTGGGCAAGCCGGTCGAGCTGTACACGCCGGGGTTCAGCCTCTCCCGCAACCGCTTCAAGGCGTTCGGGCCGGAGGGGGACCTGTACGCCCTCGCCACCACCATGGCGTACTTCATCTTCCCGATCGCGGCGATGTCGTACCTGCGCGAGGACGTCCTCGACTCGTACCGGATCTTCATAGAGGGCCTGGGCTGGCCGGAGCGAATCCACGGCCTGCTCACCGACCTGGCCGGCAACCGGATCACCCTCGCCGACGTGCTCGAGATCCTGGAGGACGAGGCGGACCTGCTCGGCCAGGTCGCGGCCACGCCGTCGCGTCCGGTCGTCGAGGAGCAGCTCGGGCTGGTGGAGGCCGAGGCCGGGGTGGCCGCGTTCGTCGAAGCCGTGGCCGACACCGGCCGCAGCACGCTCTTCCCGGTGGACCCCTTCGCGCACGTCACCAACCCGCTGAGCCTCGGTTTCGGGGCGAGCGGCGTCCTGTGGGCGCTGAACTCCTCCGGCATCCCGATCCGGCCCGAATGGCGCGACTGGCTGAGCGGCGAACTGGCCGCAATCGACGTGGCGCAGTACCCGGACGGCCTGATGAACGGCCTGTCCGGCATCGCCTGGGCGGCCGATTCCCTCGGCCTGCGGAGCCGTGCCAGGGAACTGCTGGCCCAGGCCAACCGGCGCGCGGCGGACAAGGGCGACCACACCTTCTACTACGGCCTCGCCGGGGTGGGGATGGCGAACCTGCGCTTCTTCCTGCGCGGCCACGACCCGCGCGATCTCACCGCCGCCAACGAGTGCGCGCGTGCGCTGCACGACTCCGTACAGCGCGACGGCGGGCACGCCTTCTGGCTGAACGAGTTCTCGGACAAGGGCCCGCTGACCGGCCTGGGCTTCGGACAGGCCGGCGTCGCGATGTTCCTGCTGCGGATGTACCAGGTCACGGGCGAGGAACGCCATCTGCGCCTCGGGCGGGAGGCGCTCGCCTGGGAGATGTCGCAGGCCAAGCCCATCGACGACGACGGCGGCCCGGTCATGTTCCAGCACGAAGGGACCATGGAGCCGTACGTCGAGGTGGGCTCCGCGGGCGTGGTGCAGGTGCTGCTGCGCTACGGGGACCTGGACGCGGCGCGCACCGTCCTGCGCGGGCTGGACGTGAGGTACTCGGTGCTGCCGGGGTACGGCTTCGGCATGAGCGGGGTCGCCGACGCGCTGCTGGACGCGGCCGAGTTCACGGGCGACCGCTCGTACCGCGACACCGCGCTGCGCCAGCTCGACTTCGTCCGGAAGGTGTTCCTGTTCGAGCCCGCCGAGCGCTTCGCGCTGCCGCGCCTGGACGGCCGGACCCCGCTGGGCACGCCCGGGGAGGGGCTGCTGCGCTGCTCCTGCGACTACCTGACCGGCTCGGCGGGTGTACTGCGGGTGCTCCACCGGGTGAACAACGGCGGCACGGCCGACTTCCTGCTCGACGAGGCGGCGCGGTGAAGCAGTTGTGGCGAACGCTGCGGGGCCACCGGGTCCCGTTCGTGGCGATCCTCGCGGCCGAGGCGGCCACGGGCGGGCTGGAGGCCCTGCTGCACCCGCTGCTGCTCAAGGCCCTGTTCGACCAGGCGATCCTGACCGCGGACTTCCGCCGGTTCCTCTTCCTCGGTCTCGGCTACCTGCTGCTCGGGCTGACCCTCAACCTCGCGGGTTACGGGATCTCCTGCCGGCGCAAGCGGTTCGAGAACGCGTTCATGCTGGTGCTGGAGACGGAACTGCTGGGCCGCACGCTCGGCCTGGACGGCCGCAAGGTGTCGCAGGCGGGGAACGCCTCCTACGTCAGCCGCATCCACAACGACGTCTCCGAGGGGGTCCTGCCGGCCGTCGACGTCTCCATCCGCATCGCGCGGCAGGCGGTCGCGTCGGTCGTCTTCCTCGGCGTGCTGCTGTACCTGTCCTGGCAGGCCAGCCTGATCCTGCTGGTCATCGTGCCGCCCCTGGTGCTCGTCAGCAACCGGCTGGCCAGGCGGATCGAGGGCAACACCGAGCCCGAGCGCGAGGCGGAGGCCCGGTACATCAACAGGCTGACGCGGACGCTCGAGTCCTTCCACGCACTGCGCGGTCTGCCGTCGCTGGTGCCCGGCACCCGCGCGGCGAACCAGGACGCGCTGCGCGGGTTCCTCGGCATCACCTTCGTCAACTTCCGGCTGGCGCAGCGGCAGCGGACCCTCAGCGACCTGGTCATGAACCTGTCGGACACCGCTTCGATGATCATCGGCGCCTTCTTCGTGTTCTCCGGCAGGATGTCCTTCGGCAGCTTCCTCGCCTTCGTGAACTCGCTGTGGCGGGCCGTCACCGGCATCTTCGACCTCGTCAACATGATTCCGCAGGCCCGCCGCAGCACCGCCGTCCTCAAGCGGATCGAGACGCTGCGCACCGCCGGGCAGACGCCCTATCACGACGAGGGAGCCCTGGTGATGGTCCACGGCGTCCGGGTCGGGTACGGCGACGGCGACGGCGACGGCGACGGCGGCCCGAACGGCGCCGATGTGGCGATCGACGACTTCGAGCTGCGCGCCGGCGAGCACGTACTGCTGCGCGGGCCCAACGGCTGCGGGAAGACCACGCTCCTGCACATCATCTCCGGGACGCTCGCGCCCGACACCGGGACGGTCACCCTGCCGCCCCGGGTGGCGAGCCTGACCACTCCGGTGAACCTGCCCCCGCTGCCGGTGCGCGAACTGGTCGCCGACGAGCGCCTGCGTACGTCGATGGGCCTGGACGGCCTGGCCGACCAGTTGCCCTCGGAACTGTCCTCCGGCCAGCGCCAGCGGGTCGGCGTCGCCGCGCTGCTCTGCGAGGACGCGGACGTGTACCTCGCCGACGAGCCGTTCGCGAACCTCGACGAGCACGGCAGGGAGCTGGTGTTCCGGATGCTGCGGGAGCGGACCGGCGGCCGCGCCCTCCTCGTCGTGCACCACGGGGACGAGGACCTCGACGGCCGCTTCGACCGGGTGGTGACCCTGGCGGGGGCCGCCGCGCTCTCCTAACCGGTGGCCAGGCCGCGGGCGGCGGTGGCGAAGGCCGCCCGGTTCGGGTGGCCGGTCTTCTGCAGGAGGCTCGCCACGTGCTTCTCCACCGTGCGCGGCGAGATGTGCAGCCGCCCGGCGATGTCCTTGTTGCCGATCCGTTCGGCGAGCAGCCGGGCCACCTCGAACTCGCGGACGGTGATGCCGAACCGGCGCAGATCCGGCGGCACCTGCTCGGTACCGGCGCGCCGTTGCCGTACCGGCGCGCCCATCCCGCGGAGCAGGGCCCGGCAGGCGCCGGCGACCGACGGGAGCCCGGCGCCGTGGAAGTGCTCCTCCGCCTCGCGCAGCCAGTCGACCGGCGCGCCCCAGCCGTCCTGGTACGCCGACCGCGCGACCAGCCGGAGGCACAGGTGGCGCGCCGTCGGGTAGGGCTCGGCCGCCTCCAGCGCGGCGTTCGCGGCGGCCGTCGCCTCGCCGGGACGGCCCTCGCGGCCGAGGAGCACGGCGTGCGCCAGGCCGACGAACTGGCGGTTCCAGCGGGTGGCGCTGACGCTCGCCTCCGCGACGTCGGCGTGGTGGCGCCGGCCCATGCGCCCGGCGAGTACGCCCAGGAGCAGGATCACGCCGTGCCTGCCGAACTCGGCGGTCGCCGGGTTCTCCGCGTCGTAGGCGAGCGCCTGCGCGAACTCCTGTTCGGCGGCCTCGTGTTGCTCCTCCAGCAGCGAGCAGAACCCGCGTGCCGGCCCGTACGCCATCGACCGCAGGCCCGGCGCCGCGTCGATGAGCGGGGCCAGGAGCTCCAGCGCCTCCTGCATTTCGGCGCGCCGGCCCTGGTGGGCGCAGCGCACCGCCTCGGCCAGCCGCCACAGGGACAGGGCCCGCCCCATCCCCAGCCGCGTGGCCTCGGCCGCGCCCTCGCGGATCCGGTCCCGGGCCGCCTCGAACTCGCACCGCTGGATCCGGTCCAGCGCGAGCACGAAGCCTGCGTCCTGCGCCACCGGCCACGCGCCCATCCGCCGGGCCTGGGCCCCGGCCTGCTCGACCCGGGCCGTCCCGCCGCCCTGCCGGGCCGTGATGCTCGCCAGGTACACCTCGGCGGACACCCGCAGTACGGGGAGCCGGTGCGCGTGGGCGATCGCTCGGGCCTGCAGGAAGCGTGCCGTCGCGGCGGCCTCGTCCCGGTCCCACGCCAACCGCCCGAGCAGCAGCAGGGCTTCGCAGGCCACGGCCGGCTGCCCGCCCCGCTCAGCCGCTTGTGCCGCCCGCCGGGCGAACGCGGCGGCGGTGGCGAGCCGGTCGGGCGCGCACCCGCTCAGCTCCACGTGCGCCGCGGCGAGGTCCACGAGGGCGGCATGGGCGGGGCCCGGCCGGGGCCCGAGCAGTGAGCGGGCGGTGTCCAGGTGCCGGAGGGCTTCGGCGGGCCGGCCCCGCAGGGTGGCGATGCCGGCCAGTCGCGCGTGGAGCCCGGCCCGGCGCTCGGCGGATACGCCGTGGGCGACGCCCGGGGCTTCCAGGTCGGCGGCCGGCGCGGGCACCAGGTCGAACCGTGCCGAGCAGGCGACGGCGTCGAGCAGGTGCTCCAGCACCGTCGCGAACAGTTCGGGCGCGGCGTCGGGGTCGACGAGACGGTGCGCCCGGGTCAGCAGCTCCACCGCCCGTTCCACCGCGCCCTCGGCCGTCGCCCGCCCCGCCGCCCGGCAGTACAGGCGGGCGGCCTCCCCGGTGTCGCCGGCGTGCCCGTGCAGTTCGGCGGCGTGTGCGCACCACGCCCCGGGCAGCCCCGGGTACAGGTCGGCCAGTGCGCGCGCCGCCCGCCGCGCGTAGCCGGCGCGCTCGCCCGGTCCGAGGTCGTCCAGCAGGGCCTGCGCCGTCCACTCGTACCGGAAGGCGTACCACTGTGTGCTCGCCACGTCCGGCACGATCAGGTACGAGGCGACCCCGGCGCGCAGGATCGCGGACAGCTCGCTGTCCTCCCGGCGGAGCGCGTGGTGCAGTACCGGCAGTGGGAAGCGCCGCCCGAACAGGGCCGCCGTGCACAGGAACTCCACGCCGAGCGGGCCGAGTCCCGCGGCCCGGCGTCTGACGCTGTCCGCGACGGCGGCGGGGACGCGGCCGGTGCGGTCGTGGACGAGCTCCTTGACCACGAACGGGATGCCGGCGCCACAGGTCACCGCCCGGTGCACGAGCTCGGGGCCGACCTCGCCCGGGGCGATCCCCAGCTCGGTCGCGACCAGGAGGTGCACCTCGGGGCGGGCGAGGGGGCTCAGGTCGACCACCGCCGCGGAGCCTCGCTGCCGCGCCCGCGCGGCCAGCTCGGCCGCCGCACAGGGTTCGCGCCCCGCGATGAACAGGAGCACGGCCGGCTGTTGCCCGATGTGGTCCAGCAGGTACTCGACGACCGCCAGGGTCGCGGCGTCGGCCTCGTGCAGGTCATCGAGGACGAGCAGACACCCCCGCCGGCGGCCGACGACGGCGATCAGGCGCAGTACGGTCTCGGCGACCATGATGTGTGACGCGGCGTCATCGTCCGCGCCCCGGCCGTCGGTCAGCAGCCGGGCGAGCACCGGTCCGTAGCGCCCCAGCTCCTCCGGGTCCGGCAGCAGGCCGGTCCGGGCGAGCCGGAGCAGCGCTTCGACCACCGGCCGGTACGGGACGATCGGGCCCACCGTGCCGGCCCGCCCCTGCGCCGTGACCATGTCCGCCGCGGCCGCTGCGGCGACGGCCTCGGCGGCGAGCCGGGTCTTGCCCACGCCGGGCTCGCCGGTGACGAAGAGCGCTCCCCCGTGCCCCGACCGTGCGGCGGCCAGGGCGGTCACGATCTGCCCCATCTCGGCTTGCCGGCCGATGAGTTCCCCTCGTCTCAAATGCCGGCCTCCGTATATGTGAACGGCACGTGCCCATGCAGGACGATACGGAGGGGGCGGCCGCTGCCTGTAGCCGCCCGTTTGGGGGGCTTGCGCCGAGTTGTCGGCCCGGGTCGTCGGCCCGGCTTGTCAGCCCCCCTCGAGGCTGTCCTCGCGTACCCTCCGGGCCAGGTCGAGCTTCGTGTGGGTGGGTCGGCCCGCCTGCTGGTACTTGGCCTTGACCCGGTCCAGGTAGTCCTTGGCCGTGTGGACCGTGATGCCCGCGCGCCGGGCGGCCGATTTGAGGGTCATGCCGGACGCGTAGTCGAGCAGGATCTGCCGTTCCCGGGGGGCGAGCCGGGGGCGGGCCGGGCCGCTGTCGTAGGCGCAGGCGAAGGCGAGTTCGGCGGAGTGGGCGCCCCGGCCCGCCGCGACGTCCTGGATGGCGGCGACCAGCGTCGGCAGGCCGTTGTCCTTGGTCAGGTAGCCGTCGGCGCCCGCCTGGAGGGACTCGATGATCCGGGAGCGGTCCGGCACGGTGCTGATCACCAGGACGCGGCTCCCGGAGCCCCGCAGCCGCCGGATGTTGTCGGCGGGTGCGGAGCCGTCCCGCAGGAGGAGGTCGAGCAGGACGACGTCGGGCGGCGCCCCTCCCGACTGGTGCGGCTCGCGTGGCAGTTCCGCGTCCGGCTCGCCGAGGAGTGCCCCGACCGTGGCCGCGGTCGCCACCAGCCGCAGCTCCGGCACCCCGCCCAGCCAGGCCCGCATCCCGTCGAGGAGCATCCGGTCGTCGTCGACCACCGCGACGGTGATCACGCGGGCCATCTCAGCTCCACCCGTACGCCCTCGCCGGGGGCGGTGTCCACGCTCGCCCGGCCGCCCGCCTGCGCCATCCGGCCGTGGACCGAGCCGCGCAGCCCGAGGCCGGGCACGTACCGCTCGGGGTCGAAGCCGGGCCCCCGGTCGACCACGGTGACGACGGCTCCCCCGGGCCGGTCGGGGTCGTGCGTCGCGGTGAGGTAGGCGTGTCCGGTGCCGGCGTGCCGCCGTACGTTGTTCAGGGCCTCGCGGACGGCGTCGGCGAATGCGGCGGCGACATGGGGAGGCACCTTCGGGAGGTCGTGGTACTGGGTGGTGACCCGCAGTTGCAGGCTCTCCACGGAGCCGACCGCCTCCTCCAGGGCCGCACCGATCTCCCGGTGGGGGACCTCGGCGGCGGTCTGCTGGATCAGCCGGCGCAGGTACGCGGCCTCGCGCGCGCACCGCTCGCGCACCGCGGGGGCGTTGGCGTCGACCCCGCCGGCGGCGAGGGTGGTCAGCGTGGCGAGGACGGTGTCGTGCAGCGCCCGGTGGTGCTCCAGCCGCTCGGCGTAGCGCGCCTTGTGCGTCTCGGCGCCCAGGGCCCGGGCGTTGGCGTCGTCGAGCAGGCGGCCCTGCCGGCGCAGGTACCACCAGAAGACCCAGGCCATCACGGCCGATGACAGCACCGAGTTGACGTGGCCCACGACCGCGGGGCTCGCTCCCACCAGCTGGTAGCCGACGAGGTGGGCCGCCACGAGGAGCGCGAGCGCGGCGAGGGCCTGGACCCGTTCGAGGGCGATGGACGCGGCGGCGCTCGCCGATCCGCCGAGCAGCATCGCCCACTCGAGCGAGGCGGGCTCGCGCGCACCGCCCCACGTACAGAGGACGAACGGCAGCGCGCACCCGGTGACCAGGACGTCCGCCCAGATGTGCCGCGGGTCGAACCAGCCGCGGCGCAGGGCCGCGCCGTAGCCCAGGACGCTCAGGCCCAGGGCCACGGCGAGCCCGGCGTACTGGGCGGCAACGACCCGCTGGTGCTGGACGACCGCCAGTACGCCGGCCGTCAGATGGCTCGCCCGGTAGAGCATGGTGGCCAGGATCATGAAGGACTGGGCGCGCTGGCGCCCCGACCCCACCCCTGGCGCCCCCCGCAGTGCCTGTAATCGCGGTATCGCCGACAATCCGGCTGACAACCCCACTGATAACCCCATGGAAACCACGCCTCCCCGCACCGGCGGCACCGCGGGATCCCAGACGTCATCCCGTGCGGAACGGGGGTTGGGGCCACGCTGCCCACCCATGGTCATTGACGTCTCGTATTTTGCCGCAGCGGGGATCGGGCGTCTGTCCGATGGCGGCCAGGTGGCGGCCCATTCCGGTCAGTTCACGGCGGCGGGTGACGAGCCGCCGGGTACGAGGAGGCGGGGCTCGGCCGTCCCGTCCGCCGGAACCGACCAGATGTCGCTCGCGCGCCCGCCCTGTCCCGGCAGGGCGTAGCCGACGGTCGTGTCGTCCAGCCACGCCGCCTGGTCGTCGACGCTGCGGGACTCGGCGAGCGGGTGTTCGCGCATGTCCGCCAGTTCGAGGACGTACAGCCGCCAGGGCGCGGCGGGGTCCTCTGAGACCTTCTTCTTGAAGGCGATGCGGGTGTTGTCCGGTGACAGCGACGGGCATTCGGCGTTCTCGCGCAGGGCCTTCGCCGACCAGTTCCGCAGATCGCCCTCGACGAGGTGGGTGCGGCCCTTGGTCGACACCGTGGCGTAGAAGCGATTGTCGTCGCGGGCGAAGGTCACTCCCCAGTAGTTGACGTCGGGGGCGTGGTAGCGGGACCCGTCGATGGTCAGCGGGATCTCCTCCATCGACTTGATCAGGTAGCCGGTGCGCAGGTCCATGATGGACGTCCGGGTGGAGAAGGCGGAGGTGGCGTAGGAGTCGCCGGTCGCGAAGGCCGTCCATGACAGCAGGTTCCCCGAGGCCGAGACGCGGGCCCGGTTGGGGATGCCGGGGACGGTCACGCGGTTGATCTCGCGCAGCTGCCGGTCGAGTACGAGGGCCTGGGTGCGGGCCGGGATGCCGGGCAGCTTGCGCAGGCACAGGACGCGGTCCCCCGCGGTGTGGAAGCGGTCGCAGGCAGGGCCTCCCGTCGCGCGCGGTCCGCCGGCGCCGCTTTGGCGGCCGACCAGCCCGGTGGCCGAGTCGCGGAAGTAGAGCCCGGGTGCGGCGAAGCTGAACGAGCCGTCCGCACGGGCCTGTCGGGACGGCAGGTCACGATGTCTGGCGTGCAGTACGTAACCCAGGGAGCCGCCCGCGAGAAGGAGCACGCAGGCCACGACGAGGGTGAGGCGCAGTTGCTGCGGACGGGGTTTCACGGTGCCTCCGGGGCGTCGAGGGCGGGCGGCGGGGCGGGCAGGATGCGCCAGGCGGCCGCGAGCGCCCCGGCCAGCGCGAAGGCCGCCGTCCACAGGGCGGGCCCCTGCCCCCAGAAGGTCCAGGCGGCCCCGAAGCCGGCCGCGCCGAGGAGCCGGGCCAGCGCCTGGCCGGTCTGGAGCACCGCGAGCCCGCCCGCCCGGCCGTGCGCGGGCAGTACGGGGCCGGCCAGCGCCATCAGGACGCCGTCGGTGGAGGCGTAGAAGACGGCCAGGAGTCCCAGTACCACCACCACGGTCGGCCAGGCGACGGGGACGAGCAGCACGGCGTAGGCGCCGAGCAGCGCGGCGTGCCCGAGCAGGAAGGGCAGCCGGCGCCCGGTGCGGTCGGCGGCCCGGCCCACCGGGACGGCGAGCAGCAGATAGCCGGCTGCGGCGCCGAGCGGCAGCAGCGGGAACAGGGCGGGCGGCAGGTCGAGCCCGCGCTGGATCAGCAGGTAGAGGAAGGAGTCGCCGATGGTGGCGGCCCCGAGCAGGGACGCGGCGTACAGGACCCGGCGGAAGGCCGGGTCCCGAAGTGGCGTTCGCCGCGGCGGGGTCGACGTCGCGGTTGGCGGGACGGCCGTGCCGGGGGCGACGGCCGGGACGTACAGGACGAGCAGGAGCACGCCGAGCAGGCCCGTGCAGAAGCTGACGGCGAACACCGCGTCGTAGGCGTCGGCGGTCGCCCACAGCACGGCGAAGGCGGCGAGGGGGCCGAGGAGCGCGCCGGTGGTGTCCATGGCCCGGTGCACGCCGAAGGCCCGGCCGAGCGTCTCCGGCGGGCCGCTGAGCGAGATCAGGGCGTCGCGCGGGGCGGTGCGGACGCCCTTGCCGAGGCGGTCGGCGGCGAGGGAGGCGGCGATCGCGGCGGTGGCGCCTCCGGCGAGGAGCAGCCCGAGCCGGGAGAGCGCGGAGAGCAGGTAGCCGGCGCCGGCGACCCGCTTGTGCCGGCCGCCGCGGTCGGCGAGCCGGCCGCCGAGGAGCCGCACGAGCGCGGTCGCGCCGTTGAACATGCCGTCCAGGAAGCCGAACTGGAGGGGTGAGAGGCCGAGGCCCAGTACGAGGTAGAGCGGCAGCACCGCCGCGACCATCTCGGAGGAGACGTCGGTGACGAGGCTGACCGCGCCGAGCGCGAAGACGGTGGCGGGGACGCGCCGCCGGGCCCCTGGGGTGCGGGGCGGCGCGTCCGGGCGGCCGGTGTTGGCCAGGTACATCAGTGGCAGCTGTACTTCGGGCTCGTGTCCTTGACCTGCCCGTCGCTGCCGACGTAGGTCCATCCGTAGCCCGAGTCGGTGAACTCCAGCTTCAGGACCCCGTATTGGCCGCTGATGCGCTTTTGGCTGTTGGGCTGGACCTGCTCGATCGGGTAGGGCTCGGCGCCGCCCATACCGCCGACGATCTCCACGATCCCGTCGGCGGCCGCCTTGCCGTCGGGGTTCTGCGGGGCGAACCGCTCGTAGTGGTGGTCGTGCCCGTTGAGGACGAGGTCGGCCTTGGCTCCGTACAGGATCTTCCAGACCGGCTTGGAGACCGGGTCGTTGCCGTGCCCGCCCGACGAGTACAGCGGGTGGTGCCAGTAGGCGGCTATGCACTGCTTGCCGTTGGCGGCGAGGTCGGCCTTGAGCCAGTCGATCTGGGCGGCCTGGTCGAAGGAGTTGGAGTCGAGGGCGATGAAGTGCCAGTTGCCCTCGTCGAAGCTGTAGTAGCTCTTGCCCTGCGGGTAGGCGATGTTCCCGAAGTACGCCTTGTATCCGGAGAGCGGCCCGGCCGGGTCGTAGGTCTCGTGGTTGCCGGGCACGGGACGGGTCTTGGCCTTGAAGGCGCCCCAGGTCTTGTCGTAATAGGTGCGGAAGTCGGCGAGCCGGGCGTCGTCGTACTGGTTGTCGCCCATCGTCAGGTAGAACTTCGGGTCGATCTGCCGGGCGAGCGCGGCGGTCTTCGGGTGCGCGCAGCCACTGTCCGAGGCGGTGCACTGGGCGGCGATGTCACCGGCGGCGACCACCGTGAAGGCGCCGCCGGGGGGCGGCCCGCCGTCGACGGCGCCGTACACCTCGGCCTCGAAGAGCGAGTAGCCGTACGCCGTGCCGCGCGCGGTGCCGTACACGCGCAGGTACCTGCCCTTGCCGGACAGGCCGGTCCAGTCGTCGGTGCCGCCGTTGCCGGCCTTCTCCTCTGCGATCGGGGTCCAGGTCGCCCCGTCCGCGGACACCTCGACGCGGTAGGCCTTGGCGTACGCGGCCTCCCAGGTCAGCTTGACCCGGGAGACGGTGGCGGTGGCGCCGAGGTCGACTCGGATCCACTGTGGATCCTTGCCCTCGGCGCTGGCCCAGCGGGTCGCGGGGGCACCGTCGAAGGCCTGGGCGGCGCCGAGCGAGGAGCTCTCGGAGGAGGAGGCGGTGGCGGGTTTGCCGCGTGAGATGAGCGGGTCGGCGGCGGCTCCGGCCCGTCCGGGCCAGGCGAGGAGGAGACCGCCGACGAGCGCGAGCACCGCGGTGACGACGAGGAGGGCGGGGTGAAGTCCGCCGCGGGACGTTGGGGGTTGGGTGGAGGTGTTCAGGCGCATACCTGGACTCCTTGGCGGGGGGCGACGAGAGCTGGACACCGGTGCGGGACACCACCACCCCGACCGGGGAGCGGGCAGGGGGCAGTGTCACGGCGGCCGGGTCAGAGCTCTCGCTGAGCGCGTCATGCCCGGGGATCGGGCACCGCGCCAAGCCGCCGACGGGGAGCGTAGCGGACAGGAAAGTTTCCTACCAGTGGTTGGACCCGACCTGTCGTCCGCATCCACGAGGAACCGCGGCGGGCGGGCTACGATCGACAGTCGCCGCCCCCGCCCGTCCCTTCATCCGACCGACCATGGGTAGACATGTCGATACATTCGGGCCTCGAGCGTCCGCACCAGGACTCCCCCGCACGCCCCGGCCCGCGCACGAGCGTGCGCGTGCGGGCGCGGGCCCGCGAGGCAGCCCTCCCCGCGGCCGTGGTCGCCGCGCTCTTCGTCTTCTACACCGTGTTCTCGGTCCGCCGTCACTCCCTGATGCTCACCACCGGCTATGACCTGGGCATCTTCGAGCAGGCGGTCCGTTCGTACGCCGCGGGGCACTGGCCGGTCGCCTCGTTGAAGGGGCCCGGCTACAACCTCCTCGGGGACCACTTCAGCCCGATCAACGCGACGCTGGCGCCCTTCTACCGGATCTGGCCGTCGGCGCTCACGCTTCTCGTCGCCCAGGCGTTCCTGTTCGCGCTGGCGGCGTACCCGCTGTGCCGGTGGGCCCGGCGCGCGGTCGGCAGGGCCGCCGCGATCACGGTCGGTTTCGCGTACGGCGCGTCCTGGGGGATCGCGTCGGCGGTGGTGTTCGACTTCCACGAGATCGCCTTCGCCGTGCCGTTGCTGGCCTTCTCACTGGCCGCGCTCGGGGAGCGCAGGTGGCGCGCGGCCGTCTGGTGGGCGCTGCCGCTGGTCCTCGTCAAGGAGGACCTCGGATTCACGCTGGCCGCGATCGGCCTGTACATCGCCTGGTACGGCCCCCGGCGGCTCGGCCTGGCGACGGCGGTGTTCGGGGTCGCGGCCTCCCTCGTGGAGATGTTCGTCGTCCTCGCGTCCGTCAACCAGAACGGTTACACCTACACGGAGTCCCTCGGCGGCGACGGGTCGGCCGGGACCGGCGTCGCCGTGGAGCGCCTCCTTGCGCTGCCCCTGCAACTGGTGTGGCCCGAGCCCAAGGTCCACACGCTGCTCTTCCTGGCCGCCATCACGGGGTTCATGGCCTTGCGCTCCCCGATGGTGCTGCTGTGCCTGCCCACGCTGGGCTGGCGGTTCGTCTCCGACAACGCGTCCTACTGGGAGACGAGGTTCCACTACAGCGCCGTGCTGATGCCGATCGTCTTCGCGGCCTTCATCGACGTGCTGGCCCGCCGTCGGCGCGCCGCCGAGGGGGGTGACGCGGAGGTCCGCAAGGCGGCCAGGACCTCGCAGCGGGCCTCGCTCGGGATCACCGCGGCGGTCGCGCTGATCGTCCTCCCGCTCTTCCCGTACCGGCAGTTCCCCGACCTGTTCACGGCCGATCCGCACGTCACGGCGGCGCGTTCGGTCCTCGCCGTCATCCCCGACGGGGCGAGCGTGACGGCGTCGAACCGCTTCGTACCGCAGCTCACCGGTCGCTGCGACGTGACCGTCCTCGGCTACCCGGACATGAGGCCGCGGTACACGGCCCAGTGGATCATCAGCGACACCAAGGCCCCGTCCGGCTGGCCGATGTCGGCCGAAGGCGAGTCGGCGGCCCTCGACGAGGCCCTGGCCCAGGGCTACCGGATCGTGACGGAGCAGGACGGCGTGGTCCTGCTGGAACGCTCGGCGTAGGCCGGGAAGGTCGTCCTACGGGTAGCTGACCAGGTTGGCCACGTTGGTGGACGAATCGGAGGGGCCGGGAGCCGCCCCTGTCCTTGATGACGCGGCGGAAGGTCCCGGCGCCGCCAACCCGGAAGAAGACGTCGTGCAGGGAGGTGGGGTTCGCTGAGTGCTTCGCGGCGGCCCCGGCATCGAGCACAACGCCCCCTCGAATTCGCCGAGCGGGAGGGGGCGTTTTCGTGCATCCAGGGGCGCACGAGAAAGGCCCTGCCCCCTACGCTGGTCAGTGTCGAGCTGCACAACGAAGGGGCAAGGCCGTGTCATCTGATGCTACCCCCGACCCGTACGACAACCCCGTGGCGTTCGGGCAACGTGTCCAGATCTACCGCAACCGCCGGGGCATGACCCGCGAGCAACTGGCCGGCCTCCTCGGCCACCATCCCTCGTGGGTCAAGAAGGTCGAGACCGGCACGATAGGAATGCCGCGACTGCCGGAGATCCTCCGCATCGCCGAAGTCCTGCGCGTCCGCCGCCTGAACGACCTCGTGGGTGACATCGGCGCCGAACCGCACACCGACCTGTTCCTGGGCCCCGGCCACGACCGGCTTCCTGCGGTACGGGCGGCGCTGTCCACCTACCCGGCGCCCGGCACCCGCGAGGCGCCGTCCCGAGAGTTCCTGCGCGCCGCACTGGATGCGGCCTGGGCAGCCCGCCACGAGGCGCCGAACCACCGCGCCGTCCTGGGCGACCTGCTGCCCGGGCTGATTCGCGACGCGCAACTCGCCGTACGGCAGGCCGAGTCAGCAGCCGACCGACGCTCTGCACTGGCGCTTCAGGCCGAGACGTTCTTCCTCGCCCAGTTCTTCGTCGCCTACCAACCAGACCCGTCCCTGCTGTGGCGGGTGGCCGAGCGCGGAATGGCCGCGGCGCAGGAGTCCGAAGATCCCCACGCGATCGGCGTGGCGGCCTGGCTGTCGGCGCAGGCGCACCGTGATTCGGGGCCGGGGCACTACGACGAGGCTGACGACGTGGTGATGCAGGCCCTCCGGCTGCTGGAGCCCGGACTCGCCGATGCTTCCCTCGATGTACAGGCCATCACCGGCGCGCTGCGCGCCGAGGCGGGTCTGACGGCGGCGAAGCGCCGCGACACGGGCACCGCGTGGGGATGGTGGGACCGTGCGGGCGGCATCTCCCGGCATCTCCCGGCCTCGTACTTCCACCGGGTGACCTCCTTCGGCCGGGCTGTGATGGGCGCGCACGGCGTCACGGTGGCCGTCGAACTGCGGGCCGGCGGTGAGTCCGTGCGGCAGGCGAACCGGGCCGAGGCCGAGGCGATTGCGTCGCGGCCGCGGCGGGCCCGGCATCGGATTGAGCAGGCGCGCGCCTACTACCTCGACGGCCAGCAGGAGACCGCGCTAACCACGCTGGAGCAGGCGCATGCGGCCGCGCCGGAGACGATCCGCTACAACGGGTACGCCCGGTCGATCCTCCTGGAGGAGACCTCGTCGCGGCTTTCCGAGCGGCGGCAGAGAGCCAGCCGGTTGGCTGTCGACATCGGCCTCTTGGCCGCATAGGGAAGGGGCCCAAACCGGGCCCCTGCTTCGTTCCTGCCACCCCTACCGTCGTCTCACCACCCACTGACGACGGTAGGGAGCACGCGCCGTGACCAAAGCCCCCGAGGACCTCATCGCGAGAGCCCTCGTACCGTACGGAGACCGCCCCGACGCGGTACAGGTCGCCCGTCTCGTCGATGACCTGCTGACCGCCGGCCTCCAGACGGGCTACAAGCGGCATGCCGTGCCGGAGGCGGAGCAGTCCCACGCGCTCAAAGCCGCCGTGCGGGAGTGGTGCGACCTGGTGCGGACCGGGCCCAGGTCTGACACCGGCAATCCGAACTGGGACTTCGCCCGCGCGCTCGCCCGAAACCTCCAGAGACTCGTCGCCGCCCTGCCGCAGCAGCAGCAGCAGCAGCAGCAGCCGACCGTGTCGCCGTGAGCGAACTGCAGGGCCAGGCCCTGTACGTCCTGAGCGTCCTGGCCGTGCTCGGCGCGATCGCCATCGCCATCATCCGCCCCTGAGACTCCCGGTCGTCGGCGCGTCGGCGTGCACGCAGGCGACCGTGCCTCCCACCCCGGCCCCGGCGACCCCCTTCACGGCGTCCGGGACGGGCCACGCACCACTCGACCGCACACCGAGGAGAAGACATGGCCTGCAAGAGCAAGCCCGCAGGACCGCCCCCGCCCTGCTCCACCGGCGGGCCGGTCACCGACACGACGTCCACCATGACGCTGGCCGTCAAGCCGAGCAGTGTCCGCTCGCTGCTCAGCGACGCCCAGTTCAACGACGTGATGCACACGGTTCTCGACAACAACCCGGGCATGGAACCCGGCCTCGCCGGCAACATCCTCGTCGACGCTTTGGCGTTCCTCGCCGCTGCGGCCGTCGCCCCGGGCGCTGGTCTCGTGCCGTCCCGCGTCGTCGACGAGGGCTGGCACGCACTCATCTTGCACACCGGGCTGTACCAGTCGCTCTGCGCCCGGCTCGGCGGCTTCATCCACCACGTGCCGGAGCGCCCCGACCCGGGCCAGCGCTGGCATGGGGACATCGAGCGGACCGTCGCCGCGATCGAGGCAGCCGGCTACGCCGATGTCGTCGAGGCCATGCGCGCGGTTCGGTACGCGCAGACCCCGGACCGGCAAGGTCCCACGGTGGTCCGGGGGTTCGTCGTGGCGGAGCCTGACGCGAGCTGACCTGCACCACCAGCCCCGGCCGGGCCCCCTTCCGGCCGGGGCTACTCCCTGACCAACTGCGCGCTGGACGTCTGGACATGGCCGGCAGCCCAGCGGTACGCCGATCGCGTCCGCGATCGGGATCAGGGTGTCGAGGAGCGGTGAGGCTTGCCCTAGCTCGAAGCGGCTTGGGGGGTGGCTGCCTGGGTGGGCTGGACGGCGGTGAGGACCAAGGCGGCCGCCGTGCCGAGTACGCCGTGCACCGTGCGGAGGCGAAGGGGTCGTGGGGTCATCGGGTGAGCGTCCACTTCTGGTTGGCGGCTCCGGTGCAGGTCCAGATCTGCAGCCGGGTGCCGTTGGCCGAGCTGTTGCCGGTGACGTCGAGGCACTTGTTCGCCTGTGGGTTGACGATGTCCCGGGTGGCCGGGACGGCCCATTGCTGGGCCGCCGTGCCGTTGCAGTCCCACAACTGCACCTTCGTACCGTCGGCCGTGCCACCGGACGCCACGTCCAGGCACTTGCCCAGCGCCCGGATCGTGCCGTCGGACCCCGCGGACCAGCTCTGCGCGGCCGTGCCGTTGCAGTCGTAGAGCTGTACGGCAGTCCCGTTCGCGGTGGCCGCCCCCGCCACGTCGGCGCACTTGCCGCCGAGGCCGGTGACGGCACCGCCGCCGGCGGGCGGGGCGGGGTCGGTGGTGACCCGGACGTAGTCGACCAGGAGCTGCTGGGGGAAGGCCGTGGTGCCGTCGGGGTCGCCGGGCCAGTAGCCGCCGACCGCGAGGTTGAGGATCACGAAGAAGGGCTTGTCGAAGACCCACTGCCGGCCGCCGAGGTCGGCGGGGGTGCGCCGCTGGTAGACGGCGCCGTCGACGGACCAGGTGACGGCGTTCGGGCTCCAGTCGACGGCGAAGGTGTGGAAGGCGTCGGCGAAGGCCTGGCCACCGGGCAGGGTGTACCCGGCGCCGATGCCGCCGGAGCCGGAGTACCCGGGACCGTGCAGGGTGCCGTGGACGGTGGACGGTTCGAAGCCCACGTTCTCCATGACGTCGATCTCGCCCGAGGCGGGCCATCCGACCTGGCCGATGTCCTGGCCCAGCATCCAGAACGCCGGCCACATGCCCTGCCCGCGCGGGATCTTCATCCGGGCCTCGACGCGTCCGTACGTCGTGGTGAACCGGCCGGAGGTGTTCAGCCGGGCGGAGGTGTACTCGCACCTGCCGTACCAGCACTGGTGGTTGTCGGGGTTCTCCCGGCGGGCGGTGATGGCCAGATGGCCCTGGCCGTCGAGCGCGGCGTTGCGGTTGCCCGCGGTGTAGTACTGCCGCTCGTGGTTGTTGACGTTGTCGCCCGTCTCGATCTGCCACTTCCCGCCGTCGACGGCGGAGCCCGCGGGCCCGTCGAACTCGTCGGAGAACGTGACGGCGGCCGACGCGGCCGTGACGGCAGCAGGGGCGGGGGTGTGGGCCGCGGACACGCCCCGGGCCAGTCCGGTGGACAGCGACGCGAGGGTGAGTACCGAGGCCAGAGACAGCAGCAGGCGGCGAGATAAGCGTGGGGAGTCCATGACTCTCCCTTCTGGGAACATGACGCGAGCCCTACTTAGTTCACTGCGTGATTTAAGAAGTGAACAAATTCCCTGTCAAGGGTTGCGTCAGCATCCATGTCATGAAGGCGGGGCCTCGGCGCCTATCCGACGTCGTCGCCGATCCGCACCAGTGCGAGCGTGATGTTGTCCGGACCCCCGGCCTCGATCGCGGCCTTCCACAGCGCGAAGGCGGCCCTGCCGTCCTCGCCCGCCCGCAGCAGGGCGTCGATCTCCTCGTCGGGCACGGGATCGGTCAGCCCGTCGCTGCACACCAGGTAGCGGTCGCCCACGGACAGCGTGCGGGTCGCCACATGGGGGGTCACCGCGCCGAACGCCCGGCTGCCGCCGAGGGTCTGCGTGACGGCCGACGTGGTGCGCTGCCCCGGCGCCGGGGGCGGGCTGTCGTCCACGCTCACCTGACGAAGTCCACCCGGCGCCGCGTCGTACACCTTGCTGTCGCCGACGTTGAACACCAGCAGCGAATCGGCCAGGACGAGGACGCCCGCGACCGTGGTTCCCATGGCGGTCAGCTCCGGGTGGCCCCGGGCCGCCGAGTACACCTCGTCATTGCACAGGTCCACAGCGTCACGAAGGGCGCTCGCACCGTCGAGCGAATGACCCAGCGAGGAGAGCCGGCGTACGACCAGGGCACTGGCCACTTCACCGGCCGGGTGCCCGCCGAGCCCGTCGGCGACCGCCACGACGAGCGGTCGGCCCAGCGGGAACACGAGGGTCTGGGGATTGTCGGTCACGGTCGCGCACAGGGTCCACGGTCCGATGACGAGACTGTCCTCGTTGTGCTCGCGGACCAGCCCGGCATGGCTCAAGGCGGTCACGGCTACGTACGGCACCCCTCCATTGTCGCGCCGATGCGGCGGCGACGGCGGACCGTCGGGAATCAGCCGAAACGGCGAGGGCCGGCCCGGTCGCGGACCGGCTTGCGACGCGGGCGCCCGGAGGGGCCCGACGGGCCCTGGAGGCGCGTACGACGGAACCGGCCGGTCCGGACGACAGGACGGGGGAGCACTCATTTCAGGACAGGACGCATTACCTGAACTCTGTTGGCCGGTCCGCATCATGACCTGTTGTCAAGACACGTGCACGGAACCGATAAGATCCCGGGCTGTTGTCCAATGATCTTTCGTTTTCGATCGTTTGAGGGTTCTGATGGTTCGAGAGGGATCGTCGCCCGGGGGTACGGGGCCCAGCTCACCCGTCGCGTGGGCGCTGCCCGTCCTGGTGACCGCCGCGGTCGCGGTGGCCGCCGTGGCCGTGGTCTCCGCACCCGCCCGCACCCCGGTGGCCTGGATCGGAGCCGCGGCGTTCGTCGCGGTCGCCCTGGCTTGCGGTGAGGCCGCCCGGCGCGGCAAGGCGGTGGCAGCGCTGCGAGCCACGGTCGCCGCGCAGGAGGCGACGCTGTCGCGACAGCAGGCCGAGACCGTCCGGCTGGCCGAGACGCTGCTGCCCGACGTCGTGGAGCGGCTGCGCAAGGGTGAGTTCCCCGAGGACGTGCTGGCCTCCCTGGAGGACCCCGGCCGCCACCAGCCCGGCCTGACCACGGAGTTCAGGAACGCCCACCACGCGGTGCTGCGCTCCGTACTCGACGCCGTGGTCGCGGAAGAGGACCTGCGCGACTCCGCACAGCGCGCCTTCGTGAACATCGCCCGCCGCGTGCAGGCGATCGTCCACCAACAGGCCCAGGAACTGCGCGAGATGGAGGACCGGCACGGCCAGACCCCGGCCGTCTTCGGCGACCTGCTGCGCCTCGACCACGGCACCGCGCTCATCGGCCGGCTCGCCGACTCCATCGCCGTCCTCGGCGGTGCGCGGCCGGGCCGCCAGTGGAGCAAGGCCGTGCCGCTGTACAGCGTGCTGCGCGGCGCCATGTCCCGGATCATCGACTACCAGCGCGTGGAGCTCCACTCCGTCTCGCAGGTCGCCGTCATCGGCCCCGCGGTCGAGCCGCTCATCCACGCACTGGCCGAGCTCCTGGACAACGCCACCCGCTACTCCCCGCCGCAGACGAAGGTCCATCTGACCGCCGTCGACGTGAACTCGGGCATCGCCATCGAGATCGAGGACGGCGGCCTGAGCATGAGCGAGGAGGCCCGCAAGCGGGCCGAGCGCATGCTGCGCCAGGCGCAGGAGGGCATCGACCTCACCGACCTGGGCGAGACGCCGCGCCTGGGCCTGGCCGTGGTCGGCCGGCTCGCGCAGGCGTACAACTTCCGCGTGTCGCTGCGTTCTTCGGCGTACGGCGGCGTGCGCGCCGTGCTGGTCGTCCCGCAGGACCTGATCACCACCGTCACGACCGCGACCGGTGTCGCCCACGGCATCGGCACCTCCTCGGGGCCCCGGGCGGCCCTGGAACCGGCCGCCCCGGACCGGGCGAACCATGTGGACCGGGCGGACCGGGCGGACCTGGCGGACCGGGCGCAGCCGATGCCGCGCCCGGCGACCGGCCCGCAGCCACCGGCCGCCACGGACGAGGACGAGGCCCCCGCCGTGACCGAGCGGACCCCGAACGGGCTGCCTCAGCGGCGCCGCAAGACCCGCGCCACGGCGCCCGCCGAGGCCGCCGCCGCCCAGCCGGCCGCCGCCTCGGTCCCGGAGCAGGCCGAAGCGCAGCCGGGCCTGTGGCTGGCCGCCTTCCAGAGCGGCCTGTCCGGGGACGGGGACGACGCGGACGGGGACAGCCAGACCACTGCAGGGCAGAACACAGACGTCTCGCCGGTCTCGGCGGGCAAGGGGGAGCAGCCATGAGTCAGCAGCAGACCAATATGGACTGGATGCTCAAGGACCTGGCCGAGAGCGTTCCGCAGACCCGGCACGTCATCGTGCTCTCCGCCGACGGCCTGCGGATGGCCCAGTACGGCGCGGAGACCGACACGGCCGACCGGCTCGCCGCCGCCTGCGCCGGACTGCAGAGCCTCGCCGGCGCCGTCGCCTCCGAACTCCCGCACAGCAAGGGCCGGATGCGACTGGTCGTGATCGAGATGGACGGCGGGTTCTTCTACCTGATGGCGGCCGGCGCCGGTGCCTATCTCGCGGTACTGGCCGACGAGGGCGTCGACGCCGGGCTGATGGGCCAGCGCATGCGCGACCTGGTGGCGCGGATCGGAGAGCACCTCAGCAGTCCGCCGCGCAGCGACAGGCAGACCGCGTGAGCGACCCCGGGGGCCGCGACTGGGAGGACGGCATCCCCGAGCGGCTCTACGTCATCACGGGCGGTCGCAGCGGGCCGTTAGTACCCACCGACCTCGACCTGGTCACGCTGATCGTCGCCAGGTCCGGGCCCCGGCCCGGTATGCAGCCGGAGCACGCGGCGATCATGCGGCTGTGCCAGGCACCGCTGTCGGTGGCCGAGATCTCCGCGTACCTCGGTCTTCCGGTCAGCGTGGTCACCGTACTGCTCGACGATCTGCTCACCGCGGGCCAGGTGCTCTCTCGCGCACCCGTCACCCGCGCCCAACTCCCCGACCTGGCATTGATTGAGGCAGTGATCGATGGACTTCGAAAGCTCTGAGCTGCCCGCGGGGCCGCGGCGCGAGGACGTACTGCCGGCCACGGCCGCCGCTGCGGTCAAGGTGGTGATCGTGGGCGGTTTCGGGGTCGGCAAGACGACCCTGGTCGGCGCGGTGAGCGAGATCCGGCCCCTGACCACCGAGGAGACGATGACCCAGGCCGGTGTCGGCGTCGACGACACCGCGGGCGTGGAGCGCAAGAGCTCCACCACCGTGGCCATGGACTTCGGCCGGATCAGCATCAACGAGGAACTGGTGCTGTACCTCTTCGGCACCCCCGGCCAGCAGCGCTTCTGGTTCCTGTGGCACGGCCTGTTCGAGGGCGCGCTGGGCGCGGTGGTCCTGGTCGACACCCGCCGGCTGGAGGTCAGCTTCGATGTGATCGGCCGGCTGGAGGAGCGCGGGGTGCCGTTCGTGGTCGCCGTCAACTCCTTCCCCGACGCGCCCGAGCACTCCCTCGAGGAGCTGCGCGGCGCCCTCGACCTGCCCGCTGCCGTACCGCTGGTCGTCTGCGACGCCCGGCGGCGCGACTCCAGCCGTGACGTACTGATGACGCTGATGCGCTACCTGCACTCCCTCGCCGTGACCCCGGAGACATCGTGAGCACTCCCCCGAACCCGGCCGCCCCTCCCCCGGGCTGCCCCGCGCACCGGCTCTACGGCCCCGAGGCCGAGGCCGACCCCATGGGCCTGTACGAGAAGCTGCGCGCCGAGCACGGCACCGTGGCCCCCGTCCTCGTCCAGGGCGACCTGCCGGCCTGGCTGGTGCTCGGCCACCGCGAGAACCTGGACGTGGCGCGCACGCCGTCCCGCTTCTCCCGTGACCCGCGCCGCTGGCGCGACATGCAGGAGGGCAAGGTCCCGGCGGACCACCCGCTGACGCCGATGACGGCTTGGCAGCCGGTGTGCCATCTCGTCGAGGGGCCGGAGCACGAGCGGCTGCGCGGCGCCCTGACCGAGTCACTCGTACGTTTCGACCGCCGAGGCGTGCGCCGGTTCGTGAACCGGTTCGCCCATCAGCTGATCGATGCGTTCGTCGACGACGGCAAGGGCGATCTCGTCGCGTCCTTCGCCGAGCCGCTGCCGATGCTCGTGATGACCCAGCTCGTCGGCGCGCCCGAATCGTACGGACCGCGGCTGGTGGACTCCGCCCGCGACATGCTCCGGGGCACCGAGACCGCCGTGGCGAGCAACGAGTACGTCACGGCCACCCTGCGGGAACTCGTGGAGCGCAAGCGGGCGGTGCCCGCCCGCGACTTCACCAGCTGGCTCCTGGAGCACCCCACGGAGCTCACCGATGACGAGGTGGTCGAGCACCTGCGGCTGGTGATGATCGCGGCGTTCGAGTCGACCGCCAACCTGATCGCGAACACCCTGCGCCTGGTACTCACCGACCGCCGGTTCCGCGCGAACCTCTCCGGCGGCCACATGACACTGCCCGACGCGCTGGAGCAGGTCCTGTGGGACGAGCCCCCGTTCACGACGATCCTGGGACGCTGGGCCACGGGTGACACCGAGCTGGGCGGCGCGCGGATCAAGGCCGGCGACATGCTGCTGCTGGGTCTCGCCGCGGGGAACGTCGACCCGGACATCCGTCCCGACCTGTCGCTGCCCGTCCACGGCAACCGCTCGCACCTGTCCTTCAGCAGCGGTCCCCACGAATGCCCCGGGCAGGACATCGGCCGGGCCATCGCGGACACCGGCATCGACACCCTGCTGACCCGGCTGCCCGACCTGGAGCTGGCGATCCCCGAGGATCAACTGCGGTGGACCTCCTCGCTGATGTCGCGCCACCTGGTGGCGCTCCCGGTGCGCTTCACCCCGCGGGGCAGCACGGTCACCGGGTCCACACCGGTACCCGGGGCACGTTCGGCGGCGGAGCCGGTGCCCGCGCCCGTGCCCACTCCGGCCGCCCCCGCCCCCGTTCCCGGGGAACGGCCGTCGGTCAGGGTCTCGTGGTGGGCGCGCCTGCGGGGGCGCCGCTGAGCCGGGCTACGAGCCGTCGAGCTGCTGCCACCACCAGGCGAGAGCCGGGACCGGCGGCGGCTCGACGCTCGGATCGCTGGGCGCGTCGCTCCAGGTGATGTCGAACGAAGCCCCGTCGACGGGGAGTTCGTTGCGGTTGCGCGGACTGGCGTAGCGCGGGGCCCGGTTGTGGTATTCGGTGTCGCCCGCGATCCAGTGCTCCAGCGATTCGAGGTAGCGGCCCAGCTGCTCGCCGGCGTCCCTGCCGAGCTGTTCGCGCAGCCGTACGAACAGGGTCACCGTCCGGTCCCGCAGGGCGTAGGAGGCGGGGAGCGCCTCGGCGGGCGTGCAGCCGTGGTGCCGGGCCAGCACGTTGACGAGGTTCTGCTCCCACGGCTCCTGGTGGTCGTCCTTGTTGTACGAGAACAGGTCGTTGTCGCAGCTGACGATGAACCCGGCGGCGTCGGTCAGGGCCTGGACCGGGGCGGAGTACAGCTCGTCGCCCGGTACGTCGATCCCGTTCGCCACGTCGCACCAGGTGAGGGTGAAGCGGGTGCCGTTGCTCGAGATCCGCTTGGCGGCGAAGTCGTTGAGGCTCGGCATGATGCCCCGCTCGGCGTTGGCCGTCTGCCACGTGGCCCCGAACACCCAGTCGCGGATGCCCTCGGTGAAGCGCCGCAGCTGGAGGGGGGTGAGCATGGCCCGGGTGCGGGCCACCAGGTCCTCCAGCGCCGCGGTGTGCGGTCCCTGCGGGAGCAGGCCGGAGCCGGGGGCCTCGACCGTGCGGATCAGGCGGGCGCCGTGGTCCGCGACGGAGGCCGTGCGCGCCGCGCTGGTGTCGGAGTCCTGCCAGTCGTCGGTGGCGAAGGCCCAGTAGTTCCACTGGGTGAAGAGCAGCATAGTCTCGACGTCGCCGTAGGGGATGATCCTGCCGGTGAACTCGGCGCTGCGGGTGGCCAGCCCCCAGGCGCGCTCCACGGCGTCCGGGTAGAGGCCGTGCGCGTCGATCCAGGCGATCGCCCGTTCTTCGAGCTCGGCCACCTTGGGGTGGATCAGATCCCGCTCGAACGGGCAGTAGAAGGGCGGCAGCCGCCAACCGATGCGGGAAGGATGCGCGTCCTCGCGGTACACGGGAGCCATGATCAGTTGCCCCCGCCCAGCCGGAACAGCAACAGCCGGGTCTCCAGGGCGTGGTCGCGCCATATCCGGAACAGCTTGCCGTGCGTGATCGTGGATTCCTGCAGACGTTCGCGCGACCAGGCGGACGCGCCGCCCGGGGCGGCGGGGCCGCGCTCGACGCGGTCCAGCTCGGCCGTGTTCCAGGCCATGGACTGCACCCAGAACTCGGCGACCCGGTCGGTGACGTCCTCGTCCTGCTCCAGCTCGAACCCGGCGGCCTCGGCGGCGGCTATGTACTCGGTGAGGGTGCCCAGGCGCGTCTTGTAGTAGCCGTCGATGAACCCGGTCCACTCGGGGCGGCAGACGAAGTGCTCCTGGATCCCGAACCAGCCGCCCGGCTTCAGGGCCTTGGCGACCACCTGGAAGAGCCGCTCGCGGTCCATGTAGCCGGAGCTCTCATTGGCGTACGCGGCGTCGTAGCGCCGCGCGGTGGTGAAGTCGTGGACGTCGGCGAGCAGCGGGGTGACCCGGTCGGACACCCCGGCCAGGCGGGCGAAGTCGGCGATGACGGGGACGTGGTCCGGCGTGACCGTGAGGCCGGTGACGCTCGCGCCGTGCTCCTGCGCCCAGTACAGCGAACCGCCGCCGACCCCGCAGCCGATGTCGAGGACCCGGGCGGGCGGGTTGGCGTACGCCCCCCAGGTCCGGGCCGCGTGCTCGACTATCGCCTCCTGGGACTCGACGATGCGGCGCTTGAGCACCCGCTGGGAGACGGTGGTGTTCGGAGTCGCCCCCTGGGCGAAGAGCCCTACGTGGAAGTGGACGCGCGGTCCGGGCCCGTACTTGTGGAGGATGTCGGCCGTCTTGCGTCTGTAGTAGAGCGGCACTTGGGTCTCATCGAACGCCTGGCCACCAGTGGGGGGCTGGATGACAAGGTTGCTGTCCATCGGTTCTCCGGTCTTGCGGTCACGTGGGGATGTTTCTCGGCCGCCCCACTCTGCCCATGAGCGATCGATAAAACGCTTCAACCACTTGAGTCTTGAGCATAGTCACAGCTGAAACGATCACATTTCAGGCACAGTTGACCGATCGACACCCATCAGAAGTGGCTGCCGAACCGTCGGGGCAGGAGGACGGGTGCGACTGCCGAAGCGGTACGTGGCACGTCAGACTGACCCCTCTCACCGACACTCCGTCCTCGTCGGAACATCTAAACTCTTGATCGTTCCGGCTGTCGGGGGGTCGTCTCCCGGGATGACTCGGCTGCCGCGGACGCGTCGTATCCGGTACCCCATGAACCGAATGAGTCGAGGAAATACGTGCTCCTGCCCATGAACCGACGTATCGCCGTCAGCGCCGCCCTGCTCGCCGTGGTGGCCGGGGTGGCGCCGGCCACCGCCGCCCAGGCCGCGCCGACCCTGCCCGCCGGGGCCGCACAGACCGCGGCGCCGGCCCTGCCGGCGCCCGATCTCGAGGGCCTGGTCCAGGCGTTGACGAACACGACCGCCGCCGGGGCGCCGGGCGCGATGGCTCGCATCAGCGGCCCCGAGGGCGTCCAGACCAAGACCGTGGGCGTAAGCGACAAGACCACGGGCGCGGCCATGGACACCAAGGCGCGCTTCCGGATCGGCAGCATCACCAAGACGTTCTCGACCGTCGTCCTGCTGCAGCTGGTCAACGAGAAGAAGATCGATCTGGACACGTCGGTCAACCACTACCTGCCGGGTCTGCTGCCCGACGACCGGATCACCGTGCGCCACCTGCTGACCCACCGCAGCGGGCTGGCGGACTACACGAATGCCATGTTCGCCCAGACCGTTCCCGGTTTCGAGGCCGTGCGCAACAAGGTGTTCAGCTACCAGGAGCTGGTCAAGCTCTCGCTGAGCGAGCCGCGCACCACCGAGCCCGGCGTGTCGTACAAGTACTCGAACGCCAACTTCGTCGTCGTCGGCATGCTCATCGAGAAGGCCACCGGCCAGCCGGTGGCCACGGAGTACGACCGCCGCATCATCAAGCCGCTCGAGCTGAAGAACACCTCCTACGTGCACCCCGGGACGAAGATCTCCGGCCTGCACATCCACGGCTACCTCACCCCGGACGAGGCCGGCGCCCCGCTGGTCGACTCCACCGAGCAGACGGTGTCCTGGGCGCAGTCGGCCGGCGCGATGATCTCGAACCCGGGTGACCTCAACGTCTTCATGTCCGCGCTCCTGCGCGGCCGGCTGCTGCCGGCGAAGCAGCTGGACGCCATGCTGACGATGACCCCCACCGACACGACCAACACCCGCTTCTACGGGCTGGGTCTGCGCCGCTACGACCTCTCGTGCACGTCCGTCTACGGGCACACGGGCACCGTGCAGGGCTTCTACAGCTACGTCTTCACCACCCGCGACGGGGTGCGCAACCTGACCGCGATGGCGAACACCTCGAACCGCGGCCAGGCGAACACGGCCCTGGGCGGCACGCTCGAAGCGGCCTTCTGCGGCAAGAAGCCCGCGGCGGCGACGACCGCGCGCGGCCTCTCGGCCCAGGACGCCCCGGCCTCCGCGGCGCTGGCCCCGGCCGAGGTCGACCTGCCGGAGCGCAACGCGCGCTGACGCGACGGCTGCCGCCGCCGGCCTCGGGCCCGCGGCGGCGAACCCGCCCTACGGCGCCAACTCCCGGGCGTCCAGCGGCAGGTGCCACAGATTGCGCCGGCGTACGGCGTCCAGCTCGGCCTGGAGCGGTGGCGGGGGCACCGTCAGCACCGGGCAGGCCGCGTGCGCCAGGCAGTAGCGGGCCACCGAGGGCCGGACCAGGCGCCGCAGCGGCGCACGGGACCCGGTGCCCACCACCAGGAGGTCGTCGCGGCCCCGGGCGGCGTCCACGAGCGCCGCGCCCGGGGTCGCCCGTACGGTCACCCCGGCGAGCGCGGCGCCCGGCGGCTCGGCGCCGAAGGCCAGGTCCAGGAGCCGGCGCAGCCGCTCCACCGCCGCGCCGCGGCACCGCGCGAGCACCGGGGCGTCGCAGGAGCCGCGGCTGCCGAGTCCGCCTCCGGGCGCCTGCCAGGCCATGACGGCCCACAGCTGCGCGTCGCGCACCCGGGCCTCGGCGGCGGCCCGGTGCAATGCGGCCAGACTTCCCGGCGTTCCGCTGACGCCGACCACGACTCTGCGCACGACCCGTTTCCTCTCCCCTGTCCCGTCCTGACGGTTCCCATGGAAGGGCCGACCAGCGTGGCGCGGACGGTTCCTGACGGCCCTTTGACACCCGGCACGGCTTCCCTTGCGCCGTCTTGACGCGGCGCCGGACCCGTCCGGCGCCGGCCGTCAGCGAGGCGTATGGACTCGGCCGCCCGGCGTATGGGACCCGTCAGGGGATGCAGACCGGCGGGCGGCGCCGGGGATAGCTTCGGCGGCACGCCCCGGACTGCCTCCCCGCAGCCGGGGCGCCGATCTCCGGACTTGGTTCCTCTGGGAGGGCCCCATGTGTTTGGTCCAGTACGCCGACGACCCCGAGCCTGAAGAACGCTTCCCGGCCGGGCCCCTGTACGTGCCGGTCCGGCCGGGCGGAGCGCGGGTGACGGTACGGATGTTCCGCACCCCGCTCGGAGCTCGTACCGCCGTCGGCTTCACCAGCGAGGGACGGCTCGCCGCCACGCTCGGCGCGGCGCAGCCGTGGATCCGTCTCTCGCAGGCCGCGCTGCGCTCGTTGGCCGAGCCGCTCGGGGCGGCCACGGTGACCGTCGACCCGACGCTCACCGCGCCCGCGGTCACCCCGGGCCCGGTCGCGGCCGTCCCGGGGGCCGAGATCCCCGTACCGCAGGCCACCGGGCTGACGCGATGACCGTCACCCTGCTCTCCGGGATCTCGGCCGAGTCCGACGACCTGTCGATCTGGCCCGCCTCCACGACCCGGCTCCCGCACGGCGGTCTGGCGGTCGCCGGGGTGTCCCTGGCCGAGCTGGCCGAGCGGTTCGACACCCCGGTCTACGTCCTGGACGAGGGTGAGGTGCGCGAGCGCTGCCGCACCTACCGCGCCGCCTTCCCCGAAGCCGATGTGCTCTACGCCGCCAAGGCGTTCCTCTCCCGCGCGATGGTCCGCTGGGTCCGGGAGGAGGGGCTGGGCCTGGACGTCTGCTCCGCCGGGGAGCTGGAGCTCGCCGTCACGGCCGGCTTCCCGCCCGAGCGCATCGTGCTGCACGGCAACGCCAAATCACCGTGCGACCTCGCGAGCGCGCTGCGCCTCGGCGTGGGGCGGATCGTCATCGACAGCGCGTCCGAGATCGCCCGGATCGCAGCCGCGGTCGGCCCCACGGGACACCAGAAGGTGATGGTGCGGGTGGTGCCGGGGGTGTCGGCCGGCGGCCACGACAAGATCCGCACCGGGACGGACGGACAGAAGTTCGGCCTGTCCCTCACCGACGGGTCGGCGCAGCACGCGGTTGCCCGGATCCTCGGCCAGCCGCAGCTCGAACTGGTCGGCCTGCACTGCCACATCGGCTCCCAGATCACCGACGGCAAGCCGTACGTCACGGCCGTGCGCCGGATGGTGGGCCTGCTGGCCCGGCTGCGCGACGCGCACGGCGTCACCCTCCCCGAGCTGGACCTCGGCGGCGGGCACGGCATCGCGTACCGGCCCGGCGAGCCCGCCCTCGACCTGCCCGGGTTCGCCCGGCGGCTGTACGCCGAGCTGACCGGGAGCTGCGCCGCGGCGGGGCTGCCGGTGCCGCGGCTCGCCGTCGAGCCGGGCCGGGCGATCGCGGGCCCGGCGGGGGTCGCCGTGTACCGGGTGCTCGCCGTCAAGCGCACGGGCGAGAAGGTGTTCGTCGCCGTCGACGGCGGCATGAGCGACAATCCGCGGCCCGCCCTGTACGGGGTGCGCTACGCGCCCCGGCTGGTCGGCCGCCGCTCGGCCGCCGCACCTCGTACCGCCACGGTCGTGGGCCGGCACTGCGAGGCCGGGGACATCCTGGCCGCCGATGTCGAACTGCCCGGCGACATCCACCCCGGAGACCTGCTCGCCGTGCCGGTGGCGGGTGCGTATCACTTGTCCATGGCCTCCGGCTACAACCTGGTGGGGCGCCCGCCGGTCGTCGCGGTCCACGAGGGAGCGGCGCGCCTGCTGGTGCGGCGCGAGACGCCGGCCGATTTCCGCCACCGCGACGTGGGCGACTGAGCGCGGCCGTCCGGGTCGGCCGGGTTGGCGGATCCGACGATCCATCAGGTCATCTGTCCCGGACTATTGACTCTGCTCGCGGCAGTCGGGATCCTCAACGCGATATTTGCGTTGGACATGACAATTCAAGCCGGAGGGGTGGACTTGACCAGACACTCGTACACCAGGCGAAAGCCGATCGCGGTTCTGTCCTTGCTTCTCACCGTGCTGGCCATGGCGCTGGGCCCGATGCCCAGCGCCGCCTCGGCCGAAACCGACTGGTGGACCCCGTCCGCCCGGCCCTCCCCGGACGCGGCCGTCAACGTCACGGGTGAGCCCTTCAAGGGGACCGACGCGAACGGCCGGGTCAGGGGCTTCGTCGACGCGCACGACCACCTGATGGCCAACGAGGGCTTCGGCGGCCGGCTCATCTGCGGCAAGCCGTTCTCCGAGGCCGGGGTCGCCGACGCGCTCAAGGACTGTCCCGAGCACTACCCGGACGGCTCGCTCGCCATCTTCGACTTCGTCACCAAGGGCGGCGACGGCAAGCACGACCCGAACGGGTGGCCGACCTTCAAGGACTGGCCCGCCCACGACTCGCTCACCCACCAGCAGAACTACTACGCCTGGGTCGAGCGGGCCTGGCGCGGCGGTCAGCGCGTACTCGTCAACGACCTCGTCACCAACGGCGTGATCTGCTCGGTCTACTTCTTCAAGGACCGCAGCTGCGACGAGATGACCTCCATCCGCCTGGAGGCGCAGAAGACGTACGAGATGCAGGCGTACATCGACAAGATGTACGGCGGCCCGGGCAAGGGCTGGTTCAGGATCGTCACCGACTCGGCGCAGGCGCGCCAAGTGGTCGAGCAGGGCAAGCTGGCCGTGGTGCTGGGGGTCGAGACCTCCGAGCCGTTCGGCTGCAAGCAGATCCTGGACGTCTCGCAGTGCAGCAGGGAGGACATCGACCGGGGCCTGGACGAGCTGCACGCGCTCGGCGTGCGCAGCATGTTCCTGTGCCACAAGTTCGACAACGCCCTGTGCGGCGTCCGGTTCGACGAGGGCGCCCTGGGCACCGCGATCAACGTGGGCCAGTTCCTGTCCACCGGCACCTTCTGGCAGACGGAGACGTGCAAGGGGCCGCAGCACGACCACCCCATCGGCCTCGCGGCCGCCCCCGGGGCGCAGAAGGAGCTGCCGCCGGGTGTGGCGGTCCCCTCGTACGCCGCCGACGCGCAGTGCAACACCCGCGGTCTCACCGATCTCGGCGAGTACGCGGTGCGCGGCATGATGAAACGCAAGATGATGCTCGAAGTCGACCACATGAGCGTCAAGGCCGCGGGCCGGGCCTTCGACATCCTGGAGACCGAGTCCTACCCGGGCGTCCTGTCCTCGCACAGCTGGATGGACAGCGACTGGACCGAGCGCCTCTACCGCCTCGGCGGGTTCGCCGCCCAGTACATGAGCGGCGCCGAGGGCTTCAGCGCCGAGGCCAAGCGCACGGACGCACTGCGCGAGAAGTACGACGTCGGGTACGGCTACGGCACCGACATGAACGGCGTCGGCGGCTGGCCGGCCCCTCGGGGCGCCGACGCCCCGAACCCGGTGCGCTACCCGTTCCGCAGCGCCGACGGCGGCTCCGTCATCGACAAGCAGACCGCGGGCCAGCGCACCTGGGACTTCAACACCGACGGCGGGGCGCAGTACGGCATGGTCCCGGACTGGCTGGAGGACATCCGGCAGGTCGGCGGCCAGGGCGTCGTGGACGACCTCTTCCGCGGGGCCGAGTCCTACCTGCGCACCTGGGGGGCGTCCGAGAAGCACAAGGCCGGGGTGAACCTGGCCGCGGGCGCGGCCGCCTCGGCCGCCTCGGCGGAGTGGAACCCGTTCACCAGCTACGCCCCCGGCCGGGCCGTCGACGGCGACACGGGCACCCGGTGGGCGAGCGACTGGAGCGACGACCAGTGGCTCCAGGTCGACCTCGGATCCGCGAGCCTCGTCAAGCGGGTCACCCTGAACTGGGAACGCGCGTACGGGAAGGCGTACCGTATCGAGGTCTCCACGGACGGGACGAACTGGCAGACCGCGTGGTCCACGACGACGGGGGACGGCGGCCTGGACACGGCGCAGTTCAACGGGGTCTCGGCCCGCTACGTGCGCATCCACGGGGTGCAGCGCGGCACGCAGTGGGGGTACTCCCTCCACGAAGTCGGCATTTACAGCAGCTGACGGCGCCGGCGGGTGTTCGGGTGGGCCGGTCGGCCCGCCGGGACACCCGCTTCGGCGTCGGGCGATACCGGAGGGAACTTCATGGCGCGGATGCCGTTGGCCGAGCGGCGCAGACAGCTGACGGAGGCCGCGATCCGCGCGATGACCCGCGACGGGGTGGCCCGGACGACCACCCGGTCGATCGCCGCCGAGGCGGGCGTGTCGCTGAGCGTCTTCCACTACTGCTTCGACTCCAAGCAGGCCCTGCTGGAGTCCGTCATCGAGTCGATCACCGGGCACTACGTCACGGTGGTGACGGAGGCGATCCGGCCGAGGGAAACCCTCCGGGAGACCATCCGGGCCGGCTTCCAGGCCTACTGGGACGATGTGGCGGCCAGCCCCGGCGAGCACATGCTCACCTACGAACTCACCCAGTACGCCCTGCGCGAGCCGGGCTTCGATCACCTGGCGCGGCGGCAGTACGAGATGTACTGCGAGACCTACGGCGAGCTCATCGGGCGGCTCGGCAAGGCCATGCAGTTCGAACTCGCGGTCCCCGTCCCGGTCCTGGCCCGCTATCTGGCGGCGATGACGGACGGGATGACCCTGAACCTCCTCGTCCTGGGCAACGACGAGGCCGCCGCGGAGATCCTCGACCTGATCACCGACCACGTGGCCGGCCTCGTCCACGACCCCGCGTAGCCGCGAACAGGGGCGCCGCCACGGCCGGTCCGGTCAGCCCGGTCAGTCCAGAGTCGGGTGGGCCTCCGGGTGGGCGTTCCACCAGGCGCGGTGGAAGGCGTTGTTGTCCACATTGGCCAGGTACGCGGAGACCGCCGCGCGGTACAGGAGCCCCGCCTGGTGGACGGAGACCGCCGACCGGCTCCACGCGAGCCGGATGCGGCCGGTGACCGGGTTGCCGATCAGGGGGCGCATCACCGTCCCCGGCACCGCGGGGGCGGTGGGCTGGCTCAGGGAGATCGCCCGCCCCGCGGCGATCAGGTCGTGCTGCATCTTGCGGTCGGTGATCCGGTAGCGCAGCGAGGGGACGAAACCGGCCTTCGCGCAGGCCTCGACCAGGGCCTCGGGGCCGCCGTCGTCGTCCTCCACCAGCGTCATCCACTGCTCCTCGGCCAGGTCGGCCAGGTCCAGGGCCCCCCGCGCCGCCAGCCGGTGCCCGGCCGACATGCGGATGCAGAACGGCTCCTTGGAGACCAGCGTCCGGGCCAGGACTCCCCCGGGCAGCGGGACCTCGTGCTCGTTCACCTCGCCGTACACGATGACGTCGTACTGGCCCGCGCCGAGCATCCGTACCAGCGCCGTCACCGAGTCCTCCAGGTCCACGATGATCTCCCGGCCGGACAGCGACAGGTCCGTGCGGGCGAGCAGGCCGTCGATCAGCACCAGCAGGATGCAGCCGAGCCGCAGCGGGGCGTCGGCCGCCATGGCGCGCGCCTGCGCGCCGAGGGCGTCCATCTCGCCGAGCACCCGGCGCGCCTTGGCCAGGACGAACTGACCCAGCGCGGTGGGCTCCACCCCGCGGCGGCCGCGGACGAAGAGCTCGCCGCCCGTGACCCGCTCGATCCTGCGCAGCTGGGCCGAGAGCGCGGGCTGGGAGATTCCGAGCCGTCGCGCCGCGCCCCCCAGGCTGCCGGCTTCCGCTATCTGGCAGACGGCTTGCAGATGCCTCAACTCCAGCTGCATTCCGGCAGCTTACGCAGCGTGACGCGACCGCACCATAACTCGCGTCTTATGCGTGCAGGGATGTCCCAATCTCGTCATGTCCACGCCCATACTCGGCGACGCGTACACGCCAGACCCCCCACAACACGATCGGAGTGGACTCTTGCAGCCCACCAGATGGACGGCGTCCGTGGCAGCCCTCGCGCTGACCGCGAGCCTCGCCGGAGCCCTGGCCGGTACCGCGTCGGCCGCGCAACGGACCGAACCGGTACCGCCCAGGCAGGCCAAGTCCGCCGAGCGCGCGGTCGCCGCCGCCGACGCGGCCGTCAAGAGCGGCCTCGACACCCTGGTCAACTTCCCTCGGCAGCAGTACGAGCGGCGCCTGGTCACCCCCTGGGTGCAGGACCTGTACTCCGTCGCCTACGAGCGCAGCTACCGCGGCCTGCCGGTCGTCGGCGGCGACGCGGTCGTCCTCGCCGACGGCGAGGGCCGCGTCCGCGCCCTCCAGTCGGCCTCCTCGACCGTGATCGACGTGGCGACCACCCCGTCCGTCGACGCGAAGGCCGCGGAGTCCGCCTCGCGGAGCGAGCTGGCCGAGGTCGACAAGGTGGAGAGCAGCCGCCTGGTCGTCAAGCTCAAGGACGACCGGCAGGTCCTGGCCTGGGAGACCGTCCTCTCGGGCCGTACCCGGACGGCGCCCAGCAAGCTGCACGTCTTCGTGGACGCCCGCACCGGCAAGGTCGTCGACCGCTACGACGACGTCGTGGCCGGCAGCGGCAACAGCAAGTGGAACGGCCCGAACCCGCTGACGATCGACACCACGGCGTCCGGCGGCACGTACTCCTTGCGCGACCCGAACAGGCCCGGTCTGACCTGCGCCGACTACAGTTCCGGCACGGTCTTCTCGAAGTCCTCCGACTCCTGGGGCACCGGCAACGCCACCTCCAAGGAGACCGGCTGCACGGACCTGATGTTCGCGGCGCAGAAGCAGTGGGACATGCTGGGCCAGTGGCTCGGCCGCAACGGCGTCAACGGCAACGGCCGCAGCTTCCCGGGCAAGGTCGGCCTCGGTGACCTGAACGCGTACTGGGACGGCAGCTCGGTCACCATCGGGCACAACCAGGCCAACGAGTGGATCGCGGGCGTGGACGTGGTGGCCCACGAGTACGGGCACGCGATCGACTCCAACACCCCCGGCGGCACCAGCGGCCAGGAGTCAGGGCTCGGCGAGGCCACCGGTGACATCTTCGGTGCGCTGACCGAGGCCTTCGCCAACGAGCCTTCCCCGTACGACACCCCGGACTACACCGTCGGCGAGATGATCAACCTCGTGGGCACCGGGCCCATCCGGAACATGTACAACCCGCCAGCCGTCAACAACGACCCTGCCTGCTACAGCTCCGCGATACCGGGCACCGAGGTGCACGCGGCCGCGGGCCCGCTGAACCACTGGTTCTACCTGCTGGCCGAGGGCACCAACCCGGGCGGCGGCAAGCCGAACAGCAGCACCTGCAACCAGTCCACGCTGACCGGCGCGGGCGTGCAGAACGCGGGCAAGATCTTCTACGGCGGCATGCTGCTGAAGACCTCCGGCATGTCCTACAAGAAGTACCGCACGGCGACGCTGAGTTCCGCCAAGTCGCTGGACACCACCTGCGACCTGTTCAACAAGACCAAGGGCGCCTGGGACGCCATCAGCGTCCCCGCCCAGTCCGCCGACCCGACCTGCACCCCGAGCGGCCAGAACAACGACTTCTCGCTCGCGCTGAACCCGTCCTCGGGCACCGTCCAGCAGGGCGCCTCGGTCACCACCACCGTGGCCACGGCGGTCTCCACGGGCACGGCCCAGCAGGTGACCCTCACCGCGTCCGGCCTGCCGGCGGGGGTGAGCGCCTCCTTCAACCCGGCCACCGTGCAGTCCGGCCAGTCCTCCACGCTGACCCTGACCGCCTCTTCCAACGCGGCTCCCGGCACCTCGGCCGTCGTCGTCAAGGGCCAGGGCACCACCCTCTCGCACACCGTCGACTACGCGCTGACCGTCGGCGGCACCACACCCGACCCCGGCGCGCCGAACATCGACGTGGCCGCCGTACAGGGGCACTTGACCCAGCTGAACTCGATCGCCTCCCAGAACGGCGGCAACCGCCGTGCGGGCAGCGGCGGTTACACCCAGTCCGTGGCGTACATCAAGGGCAAGCTGCAGGCCGCCGGCTACACGGTCACCGAGCAGAACTGCACCTCGTGCACCTACCCGTCGAACAACCTGATCGCGGACTGGCCCGGCGGCCCCGCCGACCAGACGGTCATGTTCGGCGCGCACCTCGACAGCGTCTCGGCCGGCCCGGGCATCAACGACAACGGCTCGGGATCCGCGACCCTGCTGGAGAACGCGCTGGTCCTCGCCCAGAAGAACCCCACGATGACCAAGCACGTGCGCTTCGCGTGGTGGACCGACGAGGAGCAGGGCCTCAACGGCTCGAAGTTCTACGTGGGCCAGCTCAGCAGCACCCAGAAGTCGGCCATCAAGGCCTACTACAACTTCGACATGGTCGGCTCGACCAACGGCGGCTACTTCATCAACAACGTCAACTCCACCGCCGCGGCCCCCCTCAAGGCGTACTGGACCTCGCTGAACCTCGCCCCCGAGGAGAACACCGAGGGCCAGGGCCGCAGTGACGACTACTCCTTCCAGCAGGGCGGCATCCCCACCTCCGGCTACGCGGCCGGTGCCAGCGCCCGCAAGACCTCGGCGCAGGCCGCGAAGTGGGGCGGCACCGCGAACGCGGCGTACGACTCCTGCTACCACAGCTCCTGTGACACCACGGGCAACATCAGCGCGACGGTCCTGGACCGCAGCGCCGACGGCGTCGCCTACGCCATCTGGAAGCAGGCCGTGGGCGGTGGCACCCCGGCGCAGGACTTCTCCCTCGCCACCTCCCCCTCGGCCGGCTCCGCCGACCCGGGCGGCAGCGTCACCTCCACCGTCAACACCACCACCGTGAGCGGCAGCCCCCAGACCCTGGCCCTGTCCGTCTCGGGCGCTCCGGCCGGCGTCACCGCGACCCTCAGCCCGGCCTCCGTGCAGTCCGGCAGCTCCGCCACGCTCTCCGTGCAGGTCGGCGCGGGCGCGGCGCAGGGCACGTACACCCTGACCGTCACGGGCTCGGGCACCGTCAGCCACACCACCACGTACACCCTGACCGTGGGAGGCGGCACGGGCACCTGCACCCCGGCCCAGGTCGTCGCCAACGGCGGCTTCGAGAACGGCTCCAGTCCCTGGAGCGCCACCTCCGGCGTCATCACCAACCAGTCCGGCGAGGTCGCGCACAGCGGCTCGTACATGGCGTGGCTGAACGGCTGGGGCTCCCCGCGCACCGACCGCGCGACGCAGTCCCTGACCCTGCCGGCCGGCTGCGCCTCGGGCCGGCTCTCCTTCTACCTGCACATCGACACCGATGAGACCGAGGACGTCGTCTACGACACCTTCACGGTCTCGGTGGGCGGCCAGACCTTGGAGACCCTGTCCAACGTGGACGCGGGCTCCGGCTACACGCTCAAGAGCTACGACGTCTCCCGGTTCGCCGGCCAGAGCGTCACCCTGCAGTTCCAGGGCCTGGAGGACCAGTCCCTCCAGACCTCCTTCGTCGTGGACGACGTCACCCTCCAGGTGAGCTGACCTCCCGTTGCCCGGTCCGGCACCCCGCCGGACCGGGCTCCGTCGCGTCCGGCCCGGCCCGGCCGGTGCGCGGGAAGCACGGCCCCGGTGTATGCAGGAGGCATGGACCATCGGCTGTCGCCCGCACCCACTCGCCGGTACGGGGAACCGCGCGTGGCGCTTCTGGCGGTTCCCTTCGCCCTGATCGCGCTGGTCACGGTGGTCGACGTGCTGGCACCGCCCGATGTCCACCTGGGGCCGTTCCTGGTCGCCGCCCCGGCCCTGACCGCGTCCTTCGCCGGGCCCCGGATGACGGGGTTCGTCGGGGCGGTGGCGGTGCTGGCGCAGGTGATGGTCGCCGTCGCACGGACCACCCTCACGGACCTGAACCACACCTTCCAGATCATCGCGCTGATCCTGATCTCGGCCTTCGTCACCTTCTTCGCACACCTGCGCGAGGCGCACGAGGAGCAGCTCACCCAGCTGCGCTCCGTGGCCGTCGCCGCGCAGCAGGTGGTGCTGCGGCCGCTGCGCGAGCGCATGGGCCCGCTGCGGGTGGCCTGTGTGTACCTGGCCGCCGAGGCCGAGGCGCAGATCGGCGGCGACCTGTACGCCGCGGCGCGGACCGCGCACGGCACCCGGCTGCTCATCGGGGACGTCCGGGGCAAGGGCCTGGCGGCGATCGGGGACGCCGCCATCGTGCTCGGCGCCTTCCGGGCCGCCTCGCACCAGGAGACCGACCTGCCCGAGCTCGTCGCCTATCTGGAGGCCGCCGTCGCCGCCGATGCGGACGAGGCCGAGGATCCGGGCCGGCCGGGCGAGGGCTTCACCACCGCGGCCGTGCTCGACATCCCCGACGGGGAGATGACCCTGCAGGTCCTCAGCTGCGGGCATCCGCCGCCCCTGCTGCTGCGCGGCGGCCGCGCCGTACCGCTCCAGGTGGACCATCCCGCGCCCCCGCTGGGTCTGACGCAGTACGTCGACACCGGCTTCGCCGCCCAGTCGTTCCCGTTCGAACCGGGCGACGTCGTCCTCCTCTACACGGACGGAGTCATCGAGGCCCGCGACGCGGCCGGGAACTTCTACCCGCTGCCGGACCGGGCGGCCGACTGGCCGGGCGACGGCCCGGACGCGCTGCTGCGCCACCTGTGCGCGGACCTGCTGGCCCACTCACCGGGCGGCCACCTGGGCGACGACGCCGCCCTGGTGGCCATCGAACGCCTGGCCGGCCCCTAACCTCGACCGGGAGAAGCCGTTGGCCGCCCCGGACGGCCATCCGGGCGGCACGATCCCGGTCACCCCGGACGACGCGGCCGGCGAGGAGATCTCGCGCCGGCCTGCCCGACGCCGGTGGCCGCGTGGACGCGGCGCACCACGCGCTCTCAGCCGCCGTCGCGGACCGCGACGATGCCGTTGAACACGCCGACGTAGGCGGTGCCGTCAGGGCCGAGGGTGATCGGCGCCCAGTTGTTGTCGTACAGCGGGCCGGTGCCGGTCAGCTGCCGCCAGCGGCGCTCACCGGTGCGGAAGTCCACCGCGGTGAGGTACCAGGCGTCGATGCCCCAGGAGTTGGGCTCCTTCTCGTAGAAGTAGAGCAGCCCGTTCCCGGTGGAGAGCTTGGGGACCACGGAGGGCGAGCGGATGGCGCTCTCCCAGACCGTGTCGCAGCCGCTGCCGTCGGCGCGGACGTCGATGCGGCTGACGCCGCCGACGACCGACTTGCCCAGCAGCAGCGAGGTGAGGTTCTCGTAGCCGTAGTTGTTCTCGACGACGATGCTGTTGCCCCAGGTGATCAGGGAGTTGTCGGTGGTCGACGCGCCGGCGCCGAAGACCGGCACCTTGCAGACCAGCCGCTGGTCCGCCGGGACGTTCACGCCCCGCTTGTAGACCAGTACGTTCATCCGGTCGTCGGAGTTGTCGGTGATGGCGACGTATCCGTTGCCGAACAGGTCCGGGGTGGTGCCCGAGCCCTGGTTCACGGAGCCGGGCTTGGTGCCGGTGCCCCGGTCGTACGTCTGGCGCCACTGGACCTCGGGGGTGCCGTCGGCGGTGACGCGGAAGCTGTAGAGGGCGTGGTCCGTGACGATGGAGACCCCGTCCTCGGCGACCGAGAAGGAGTTCTGGATCTCCTCGCCGGCGAGCCGGACCGAGCGGATCTGCGAGGTCGCCGGGTCCACGGTGCCGACGCGGCCCTGACGTGTGACCCACCAGATGCGGCCGTTCCAGTCGGGCATCACCGAGGTGACGGGATCGCAGGTGCCGCTGGGCCGCAGGTTGGTCCAGGTGACGCAGTCGTGCGGGACCTGGCCGGTGAGGTCCCAGTCGTCGGCGACCGTGAACTTCCAGCTGCCGTCCGGGTCCTGTCCGTGCGCGAGGCGCAGGATGTGCTGGCGGGAGTCGGCCAGCACGGCGCGGTCCTGGTCGTCCAGGTAGAAGTAGGCGCCGCCCGAGGTGTCCTTGAAGATCTTCGCGAAGTCGAGCGAGGTGATCGCCTCGACCGTCGAGGAGCGCTGCGGGAGCTGGTGTTCCGCGAGCGTGGCGAGCGTACGGGGTTCGAGGAGTTTGACCTTGAATCCGGAGAAGGTTCCGCACACCGTGACCAGGCGGCCGCCCGCGTCGAAGGTGGCGGTGGCGCATTCGCCGCCGAGGGCGGCGATCTTCTCGCTGGTCACCCGCGGGTTCTTGCCGAGCGGCCCGGACCAGGGCGAGGTCGCGCTGCCGGCCGCGTCGGAGTGCATGCCGCTACGGCCGTTCGGCGCGAGGAAGGGGTGCTGCGGCGGCGCCTCGCCCGGGAGCGGGACGGCAGCGGCGGGGCTGCCGTCGTAGTGGCTGACCAGGCGGTGGCCGGGGGCCTGGGGTATCTCTTCGGCCTGCGCCGGGGAGATGGCGTACATCGCCGTGAACACGGCGAGAACCGGGACCACGGCGCAGTTCAGCGCTCTTCGGAACATCCGGACTTCCTCCATTCTCTTCAGTTTTATTGACACCGCGTCTGACATCGCGCCGCCGCCAGACGCTAGATCGCACTGCCTGAGGAGTCCATGGAAGAGCCGGATGATTCACGAAGGCGCAACAGTCGATCACGCCCGGACCGTTTTAGGGCCTGAGGCCCGAGACCACGTTCGCGGTGGCCGAGAGGCCGTCGTGGATGGTCGCGGCCATGCTGCTGCTCGCGAGGTAGAAGCCGAGCAGGACGCAGACGATCGCGTGCGAGAGCTTGAGACCGCCGCCGCGCAGGAAGATCCACGCGAGGACGAGGAGCAGGACGACCACGGAGAGGGAGATCACCATGGGGAACACCTCCTTTCGCGGCGCCATGGTGGCGCAGGAGGAGGCTCCGCCGGGCGAAACCCGCGTCCGCCAAACGGGTGTTGACCGTCCGTGACCGGCCTTCAGTGCTTGACGATCTCGTCCCAGCGGGTCGTACGGTCGCACCAGCGGGCGAGCAGGACGGGGTCGTGGCCCACCGCGAGGAGTCCGGCCCCGGTCTCCGCCCGGTACTCCTCGACCACCCCGACCAGGGCCGCCGTGGTGGAGGCGTCGAGCATTGCGGTCATCTCGTCGCAGACCAGCCAGCGCGGGCGCAGCACCAACGCCCGTGCCAGGCAGGCCCTCTGCAGCTGACCGTCGCTGACCTCGTGGGGACGCCGGGCGAGCAGGTCCGCGCCGAGGCCGACGCGTGCGGCCAACTCGTCGACGGCCGAACCGATCTCGTTACGCCGTCCGGTCGCGCGGAGGGGCTCGGCGACGAGGTCGCGCAGCCTGAGGCGAGGGTCCGCGGACAGCCGGGGCTGCTGGAAGACGACTCCGACGCCGATGCGCAGGGAGCGCGGGGCCCGGTGCCGAAAGCCCGTCACGGCGCGGCCGTCGAAGGCGACCGTCCCCCGGTCGGGACGGTGCAGCAGGGCGGCGACGCGGGCGAGGGTGGACTTCCCGCAGCCGCTCGGCCCGAGCAGCCCGACGGACTCGCCGGGGCGCAGGCTCAGGTGCGCGTCCCGCACCACGGGGGCGCGGCGGTCGTACCCGGCGGTGATGCCGGTGAGCTCAAGCATGGTGGCAGGCCACCCCTTCGGTGAGCGGGGGCCGCTGCGCCCGGCAGTGCGCGTCGGCGCGCGGGCAGCGCGCGGCGAAGGCGCAGCCGGGCGGCAGCGAGCCGAGTTCGGGCGGGGCACCGGGGATGGGGGTGAAGGCGCGCTCCGGGAGGGCTTCCAGGAGTCCCCGGGCGTAGGGATGGCGCGGGCCCGGTTCCCCGAAGAAGGCGTCGGCGGGGGCGAGTTCGACGATCCGTCCGGCGTACATGACGGCCACGGTGTCGGCGATGCGCCGGGCCGCCTCAAGGTCGTGCGTGATCATCAGCAGTGCCCGGCCCGCGTCGCGGGTGTGCGCGCGCAGCTCGTCCACGGTGCGGTGGACGAGGTCCCGGTCGAGGCCGGTGGTCGGCTCGTCGGCGAGGAGCAGGGGCGCGTCGCCGATCAGGGCCAGGGCGGTGGCGGCGCGCTGGGCGAGGCCGCCGGAGAGCTCGTGGGGGTACCGGTCGAGGTGGGTGGCGGGGAAGGCGGCGCGCTCGGCCGCGGCCCCGGCCGCCGCGCGCAGTCGCCCCCCGGCCGTGCCGGTCAGCGCGCGGACCGTTTCCTCCAGGTGGGAGCGGACGGTGCGGACGGGGGTCAGGTGCGCGGCGGGGCTCTGCGGGACGAGGCCGACCCGGCGGCCGCGGACGGTGCGGGCGAGCGTCCGCTCGTCGGCGGCGAGGAGGTCGAGCCGGCCGTCCGGGCCCAGCCAGGCCGACCCGGCGGTTTCGGCGTTGCCGGGCAGCAGTCCGAGCAGGGCGGAGGCGAGCACGGACTTGCCGCAGCCGCTCTCCCCCACGAGCGCGAGGCACTCGCCGGGGCCCAGGTCGAAGGTGGCGTCGGTGACGGCCTCGACGTGGCGGCCGCCGCTCATGCGGAAGCGGACCGACAGCCGGTCGAGCGCGAGCACGGGCGGCCCGGCGGAAGCGGCCGCGGAGGCGGCCGGCAACGAGAACGGAGACGAGGACGGGGACGGAGACGGAGACGGGGACGGGTTCACAGGGTCAGCTCCGAGCGGCGGCGGGGGTCGCGGCGCTCGCGCCAGGCGCCCGCGAGTCCGGCGATCGCCAGGGTCGGCACGATCAGGAAGAGGCCGGGGAACAGCGTCGGCCACCAGTCGCCGGCGAGCAGGGACCCGCGGGCGCCCTGGACGAGGTTGCCCAGGCTCGCCTGGTGGGCCGGGAGCCCGAGGCCGAGGAAGGACAGCGCCGACTCGTGCCACATGGCGTGCGGGACCATCAGGACGGCCGCCAGGCCCGCCTGCGGCAGGATGCCCGGCACGAGGTGGCGGACGGTGATCCGCCACCGCGAGGCGCCGCCCGAGACGGCCGCGTCCACGAAGGGCCGCGACCGCAGCGACAGCACTTCGGCGCGCACGATCCGGGCGGTGGACAGCCAGTGCGTCAGGGCCACGGAGACGACCACCGGCCACACCCCCGGGCGGAACATCGCGACGAGGAAGATGCCCAGCAGCAGGTGCGGGATGGAGGACAGCGTGTCCACCACCCGCATCACCAGGCGGTCCGTCCAGCCGCCCAGTGCTCCGGCGGCCGCGCCCACCGCCGTGCCGATGACGGTGGCGACGAGCGCCGCGACCAGGCCGACCAGCAGCGAGATCCGCAGCCCGTACACGCACCGCAGGAGCAGGTCGCGGCCCACGTCGTCGGTGCCGAAGGGGTGGGACCAGGACGGCGCCTGGAGTCGGGCCGACAGGTCCACCGCCTGCTGGTCCACGGGCACCAGCGCCGGCACCAGCAGGACGGCGAGCACCATCAGCGCGACCAGCCCCACCGAGGTCCGCACCCGCACGGCGCGCGTCGAGCGCCGGTCGCGGCCGCGCGGTCGCCAGATCACCTCAGCCATCGAAGCCCACCCTCGGGTCGGCGAGGCCGTACAGCAGGTCGGACAGCAGGTTCCCGGCCAGCACCGCCGCCGTCGCCAGTACGGTCAGGGCGGCGAGCAGCGGGAAGTCCACGGAGGTGGCGGCCTGCACGGTGGCCGCCGCGATGCCCGGCCAGCTGAACACGGTCTCCACCAGCAGCGCGCCGGTGATCAGCTCCGGCACCCGGGATCCGATCAGGGTCAGCATCGGGAGCATTCCGGAGCGCAGGCCGTGCGCGAGCAGGATCCGCCGCTCCGCCACGCCGCGCGCGCGGGCCCCGCGTACGGGGTCCTCCTGCAGCGCGTCGGCCACGCCTTGGCGGACGTACAGGAAGAACCACGGGAGTTGGGAGACGCCGAGGACCAGGGAGGGCAGGATCAGGTGGCGCACGACCTGGTCCGCCGTCACCACGTCGCTGCCCGCGTCGGTGAGGCCGCCCGAGGGAAGCACGCCGAGCCGCACCGAGAAGAACCAGATGGCGAGCAGGCCCAGCCAGAAGGCCGGGGCCGCTTCCAGGGTGTATGCGAGCGAGGAGGCGCCCCGGTCCAGCCAGCCGCCCTGGCGGCGGGCGGCGAGCACGCCGAGCCCGGTCCCGAGCAGGACGGCCACGGCGAACGCGCTCAGCGCGAGGAGCGCCGACCAGCCCACGCGCTCGCCGATGACGTCGGCCACGGGCTGGCGCATGACGGAGGAGGTGCCGAGGTCGCCCGTGAGCGCCGAGGTGAGCCATTCCCACCAGCGGGCCGCCATCGGCTGGTCGGCGCCGAGGTTGGCGCGCAGCTGGTCGAGTTCGGCCTGCGAGGCGGTGAGGCCCGCGGTGCCGGCGTAGGCCTTCACGGGGTCGAAGGGGGACAGCGCGGCGACGACGAAGACGCCGAAGGTGACGGCGAGCAGGACGGGGGCGGCGAACAGGGTCCGCCGCCCCGCCATGCGCGCCATCGGCCCCCAGGGGAGGCGGACGGAGCGGGAGGTCACTGGTCCGGGCTCACTTCTGCTTCGGCTTCCAGCTCTCGACGTTCCACCAGGGGCCGGAGCCGAGGCCGTGGTCGTGCGGCTCGACCTGGGTGGTCAGCGACTGCCACTTGTCGGTTACGACGTAGAGGTGGTCGATGTGGGTGAGGAAGACGTAGCCAGGGTTCTTCACGAGCTCGCGCTGGACGGTGTCGTACGCGGCCTTGCGCACGGCCGGGTCGCCGCTCTTGCGGGCGTCCGCGAGCGCCTGGTCGACCACCGGATTGTCGTACCGGGCCATGTTGTTGAAGCCGTCGCCCGCGAGCGAGGAGGTCAGCAGGAGGTACTGGTCGAAGTCGGGGTCGGCCGGGGAGCCGCCGCCCGCGAGGACCGCGTCGGTCTTCATCCGGGGCTCGATGACCTCCCAGGTGCCGGCCTCGGTCTTGACCTCGATGCCGGCCTTCTTGGCGTCGGAGGCGAAGGCGAGGGCGTGGTCCTGGCGGATCTTGTCGCCGGAGGTGTACCAGAGCGGGAAGGAGGCACGGACGCCGTCCTTGGCGCGGATGCCGTCGGCGCCCGGCGCCCAGCCGGCGTCATCGAGGATCCGCTTCGCCCCGGCGAGGTCGTACGGACGCTCCGTGCCGGCGGTGAACCAGGGACTGCCGGTCGGGACGGGGCCGTGGGCGGGCTTGCCACCGCCGTCCAGGAGCTTGTCGACCATGGCGGCCCGGTCCACGGCGATGTCCAGGGCCTGGCGGACCGCCACGTCACCGGTGACCTTGTTGTGCGTCGGCAGGGTCACGTTGCGGTAGTCGAAGGACTTGGCCCCGTACACCGTGCGGGCCGTGTCCCGGGCGAAGCCCTCGGCCAGGTTGGGCGGCAGGATCGCGGCGTCCAGTTCGCCGGAGCGCAGCCGGGTGGCGCGTACGTCGTCGTCCTTGACGACGGCCATGGTGAACCGTTTCACCGCAGGCTCGCCACCCCAGTACGAGGGGTTGGCCCTGAAGCTCAGCTTCTCGCCCTTGGACCAGCCCGTGAGCAGGTACGGACCGGTACCGACGGGCTTGGTGGTGAAGTCGCCGCTGTTGACGTCCTGGGCGCCCGCGATGTGCTCGGGGGCGATGGGCAGGACGGTCCGCTCGGCGAAGGGCGCGTAGGGGTACTTCAGCTTGAAGACGACGGCGTCGTCACCCTGGGCCTCGACGCCGTCGATGGCGTCGAGCTCGGTCTTGGAGGCGTTGTTCGTCTTCGCGTCGAGGATCGTCTCGTAGGTGAAGACGACGTCCTTGGCTCCGAAGGGCGCGCCGTCGCTGAACCTCACGCCGTGGCGGAGCTTGTAGGTGTAGGTGAGCCCGTCCGCGGAGACCTCCGGCAGGGCCTCGGCCAGCGCGGGCTTCAGCTTCAAGTCGGCGTCGTGGGTGAGCAGCCCGTCGAAGATCTTGGAGTTGCCGTCCTTGCCGTAGCCCAGCAGCGGGCTGAGGGTCTCGGGCTCGTTCGCGATGCCGACCACGGCGGAGTCCGCTCCCGCGGACCCCGCCGTGCTCCCCGAGGGGGCCGAGCAGGCCGCCGCGCCGGTGATGAGTGCGGCGGCCAGCGTCGCGCCGGCCACTCCCCGTACTGTCCGGGCCGTCATGCTGTGCACATCCCTGCTCTTAAGTGTCTGATGCTATTGCAAAGAGCTTGCAATAGTGCCAGACGCGATCAGAAGGAGGCGAACCAGGGCAGGGGTCTTGCCCGGCCGCCCCGGGCCGTGCCATATATGTCTAGACCTTTACGAGGAAGCGGAGGAAGGGGCGCCCCCGTGCCACACACCGCCCCGGGCCGCGCGGCCCGGCCGACCACGTCCGCCACCGCATCGGCCGCCGCGACGACCCTGGCGAGCACGGTGGCCGTCGCGGTGCTGGCGGCCCTCGCGGCCTGCACCGCACCCGACACGACCGCGCCGGCCGCCCCCGCCGGCCTCACCGCGCAGGCCGGCAGCGCCACTTCGGTGCACGTCATGTGGCAGTCGCCCGCCCCCGCGCAGGGGGTGACCAACTTCCTGGTCTTCCAGGGCGACCACCTGGTCCGCGAAGTCCCCGCCGACAAAACGATGGTGGACGTCACCGACCTCACCCCGCAGACCGGCTACTCCTTCACCGTCCGGGCCCGCGACGCCGCCGGGAACACCTCCGCGCCCAGCGCCGCCGCCCCGGCCACCACCCCGGTCGCCAAGGCCGAGGACCACCGGGCCCCCACGGCCCCGCCGACCGCCACCGGCCGGGCGCTGGGGCCCACCTCCGCCCGGCTGACCTGGGCCGCGGCCACCGACGACTCGGGCGTCACCTCGTACGACATCTACCAGGGCGGCATCCGGATCCACACCGCGGGCCCGACGCAGACCGAGACCACCCTGAACGGCCTCCAGCCGGACACGGTCTACACCTTCACCGTCCGGGCCCGCGACGGCGCCGACAACTCCTCCCCCGACGGCCCGCCGGTGGACGTGACCACCCCGGCGGGCGCCGGCCAGCGGCCGAACACCGCCCCCGCCGAGTTCACCGCGACCGCCTCGCCCGGCGCGGTCACCCTCGCCTGGACCGCACCCGACACCGGCCGGGAGACCAGTGAGTACCAGCTCTTCGTCAACGGAGCGCCCACCACGGTCATCCAGTTCGGTACCGGCGCGGTGCCCGCCGGCCGGGCGGAGCACCGGCTCACGGTCACCGAGCCCGCCGGCACGGTGTGGACCGTAAAACTGCGCGCACGCCTGCCCGACGGCAATTGGGGGGCCTTCTCCGCGGAGCGGCGGATCGTGCTCACCGCCTGAGCGACGCTGGAGGGGCGGGTAGGCCGTGACAGGTATCCGGCGCGAACCGCACTCCAGCCAAGGAAGATCACGCACAATACTTCCGTGTTCGGTGATTACTCGGTCAACAACAATCAGTCGGACCCCACGGGCGGCGCCCCTCCACCAGACTCTGGCGCCGTGCCGGGAAACCTGCCGCCGGAACCGGCGAGCTTCGTGGGCCGGGAGCAGGAAATCGGCCTCCTCGACGTCCTGTTGCGCGAGCGCAGGCTCATCACCCTCACCGGGGTCGGCGGGGTCGGAAAGTCACGGCTCGCCCTGCGCGCCACCACCGGCCCCCGGCACGCGCGCCGCGACGGCGTCTGGTGGGTGGAACTCTCACCCCTGCGCGACCCCGAGCTGCTCACCGCCACCGTCGCGCACGCCGTGGGCCTCGCCGACCACTCCGCCCGCCCCCTCGACGAGGAGCTGTGCGCGTGGATGGCCGACAAGGAACTGCTCCTCGTCCTGGACACCTGCGAGCACCTGGTCGCCGCGTGCCGCCACCTGGTGGGTGAACTCCTGCAGTCCGCGCCCGGGTTGACCGTACTGGTGACCTCGCGCGAGCCGCTGGGCTGCCCCGGCGAAACGCGCGTCGAGGTCCGCCCGCTGCCCTGCGAGGGGCCCGGCAGCGACGCCCTCGCGCTCTTCCGGGCCCGCGCCCTCGCCGCGACCCCGCAGTCCGCGGCCGCCTTCGAAGACCCCGAACGGGCCACGATCGCCGCCGAGGTGTGCCGCCGCCTGGACGGCATCCCGCTCGCCCTGGAGCTGGCCGGAGCCCGGATGCGGCTGTGGACCCTGGAGCAGATGGCGCAGCGGATCGTGGCGCGCTTCGACACGCTGTCCGACACCCGGGCCACACTGCCGCCCCGGCACCAGACGATGCGCACCGCGATCGGCTGGAGCCACGAGCTGTGCGAACCGGTCGAGCGGCTGCTGTGGGCCCGACTCTCCGTCTTCACCGGGGACTTCGACGTCGCCGCGGCGCGGGCGGTGTGCTCGGGCGGCCCGCTGCCCGCGTCCCGCGTGGAGCGGGTGCTGACCGGACTGGTGACGAAGTCGGTGGTCCTGCGCACCGAAGAGCGGGGCGCCGGGGCCCGCTACCGGATGCTGGACACGATCCGCGAGTACGGCCACGACTGGCTGACGGAGCTCGACGAGGTACGGACCGTCGCCGACCGGCACGCCCACTGGTACGCGGCGCTCTGCCAGGCCGCCGACCGGGGCTGGCTGGGACCGGGCCAGGTGGACTGGTACCGCCGGATGACCGCCGAGCACGCACAGCTGCGCACCGCCCTGGAGCACCTGCTCGGCTCGGACCCCGCGGCGGCCCTGGAGACGGCCGGGGACCTGTGGTTCTTCTGGTTCTCCTGCGGGCACGTGCACGAGGGCCGCGGCTTCCTGGAACGGGCCCTGCGCACGGCCCCGCGCTCGGGCGCGGCGTACACGGGGGCGCTGTGGGCCCTGGGGCTGACGGCGCTGCTCCAGGGCGACATGGACGCGGCCCGGGAGCTGGGCGAGGAGTGCACCCGCGAGGCGGCCCGGCTGGTCGACCCCGAGCCGGAGCTGCGCGCCGCCTATCTGCACGCGGTGGCCGTGATGATGCCGGGCGACGCGCACGGGGCGCTCGCACTGGCCGGGCCCCGGGCCCGCGCGAACCACGGCGGCCGGACCAGCGGCGCGGGCTGGCTCCTGTGCCGCCTGGCCACCGGGTACGCGCTGTGCGACCTCGGCCGCTTCGAGGAGGCCGCCGAAGAGGCGCGGGGCCTTCGCGAGGCGTGTACGGAGCTGGGCGAGCGCTGGCTGCGGGCGTACGCGGACTACATCTTGGCCGTCTCCGCACTGGGGCTCGGCCACCACGGGGAGGCCGCCCGGCACGTACGGGCCATGCTGTCCGGCAAGCGGCTGCTGGGCGACCGCTTCGGCATCGCGCTCGGCCTGGACCTGCTGGCGGCGGCGGTGGCGGCGCTGGGCGACGGCGAACTGGCGGCGCGCCTGCTGGGCACGGGGCACGCCTGGTGGCGCACGGTGGGGCGACCGCAGATGGGCTCCCCGTCGCTCACGGCCCTGCGGGACGAGGGGGAGCGCCAGGCCCGGGCGGCGATCGGCGACGAGGCCTACGAGGCCGCTTTCCGGGGCGGTGCGGCGGCGTCCACCGGCTGAACACCAGCCGGGGGACACCGTAAAGACTCCTGGACTCCCGTCAGTACGGGAGGGGTCTGCCCGACGGTGTGCGCAGGTCCAGGTCTCGGGGTGCGGGCTTGGGAACGGGCTTGCGGATCAGCTGCTGGCGCATGCTGCCTCCTCGCTCAGACCAGGGCCGGGCGGCGGGGTTCCACCGTGCGGCCGTCGGGGAGCAGTTCACCGGTGTCGTCGAAGACCACGGCGCCATTGCAGAGCAGGCTCCAGCCCTGTTCGGGATGGAAGGCCACCGTGCGGGCGGCGTCGTGATCGTCGCTGTCGGCGCTCGGGCAGGGGGGCTGGTGGGAGCACATGGCGCACCTCCTCGCAGAGTGGGGCGGGAGGGCCGGTGGTCACCCGGTCGAATCCGCGATCCACGGTGGCGGTGAGTATTGCTGATCGCCACCCCTGGGCGGAACCCATATTCGCCGTCCAGTTCAGGGTGTGTATGCCCGATTACCATGCGCTCATGCCCGCTATTCGGATCATTCACCGAACGTCTCTGAGCCCGTTGCCGGCGTGGCTCAGGCTGACGGACTGGGAACGGCACGGCGCGCAGGTCCCGCTCACCCGGACGATCATCGAAACGGCCGGACCGACACGCGTCGGAACCCGCTTCACGGCGCGTACGGGTGTGTGCGGTCTCACGTTCGACGACCCGATGGAAGTGACCGTCTGGCAGCCCCCCGAGGGGGCCGCGCCGGGACTGGTGCGGCTGGTCAAGCGCGGCCGCGTGGTGACGGGCTGGGCGGAGATCGAGATCCGCCCGGCCCCGGCCGGGGGCAGCGAGGTCCACTGGCGCGAGGAGATCGGCGTGCGGGGTCTGCCCCGCGCCCTCGATCCCGTGGTCGCGGCGACCGGCCGCAGACTGTTCGGCCGGGCCGTTCGGCGCCTGCTGTCGGCGGCCTGACCCGGCCGCCGCCCGGCGCGGGAAGCCGGGCCCGAAAGGGGCCCGGCCTGCGGCCTCCCGGGCCTAGCGGATCGGCATGTCGGAGATCGTGCGGGCGATCACCAGGCGCTGGATCTCGCTCGTCCCCTCGAAGATCGTGTAGATCGCGCTGTCGCGGTGCATCCGCTCCACCGGGTACTCGCGGGTGAAGCCGTTGCCGCCGAGGATCTGGACCGCCTGGGCGGTGACCTTCTTGGCCACCTCGCTCGCGAACAGCTTCGACATCGAGCCCTCCGCCGAGGTGAAGGGCCGGCCGGCCACCGCCATCCAGGAGGCCCGCCACACCAGCAGCCGGGCCGCGTCGATCGAGGTGCGCATGTCGGCGAGCTGGAAGGCGACGCCCTGGTTGTCGATGATCGGGCGGCCGAACTGGGTCCGGGTCTTGGCGTAGTCGAGGGCGACCTCGTAGGCCGCGCGGGCGGTGCCGACGGCCATGGCGCCGACCGCCGGGCGGGAGGCCTCGAAGGTGGCCATGGCGGCGTTCTTCACGCGCTCCCCGCCGCCGCTGCGCGCCCGCTCGTGGGCCCTGGCCAGCCGCTCGTCCAGCTTCTCCTTGCCGCCGAGCAGGCAGGACCCGGGCACCCGTACGTCCTCCAGCACCACCTCGGCGGTGTGCGAGGCGCGGATGCCGTGCTTCTTGAACTTCTGGCCCTGGGACAGGCCCGGGGTGTTCGGCGGCACGATGAAGGAGGCGTGGCCCTTGGTGCCGAGCTCCGGGTCGACGACGGCGACGACGATGTGGACGTTGGCGATGCCGCCGTTGGTCGCCCAGGTCTTGGTGCCGTTGAGCACCCACTCGTCCTTGGCCTGGTCGTAGACGGCACGGGTACGCATCGAACCGACGTCGGAGCCGGCGTCGGGCTCGGAGGAGCAGAACGCGGCCACCTTCACGTCGTCGGGGGTGCCGTACATCTGCGGGATCCAGGTGCCGATCTGCTCCTCGGTGCCGTTGGCGACGACCCCGATGGCGGCCAGGCCGGTGCCGACGATGGACAGGGCGATGCCCGCGTCCCCCCAGAAGAGCTCCTCCATCGCCATCGGGATGCCGAGGCCGGTGGGGTCGAAGAACTGCTGGGCGTAGAAGTCGAGCGAGTAGATGCCGACCTTCGCGGCTTCCTGGATGACGGGCCACGGAGTCTCTTCGCGCTCGTCCCATTCCGCGGCGGCGGGCCGGATGACATCGGCGGCGAAGCCGTGGATCCAGTCCCGTACCTGCTTCTGGTCGTCGTTGAGCTCCATGGTGAACTCCGCCATGTCCCCTCCAGGTGTCTCTTGCTTGTCTCACGAGCGGTTACTAGCGGTAACCCGAGAATGGCCACAGTCTGTTACCGGCGAGTAAGCACTGTCAAGCGCGGCCGGAGCGGCCGGAGCGGCCTTCACCGATGAGATCTCCAGGGTGTGCGGGGTGTTACGTTGCGTGGGCGTCACGCACATCGCAAGGGCGGGGAGAGAACACGTTGGAGACCACGCAGCAGGCCGGCGAGCCGGGAGCGGCCGAGCGCCGGCGGCGGGAACTGCTGGAAGCGGCCGACCGGGTCGTCCTCAGGGACGGCCCCAAGGCGTCCATGAACGCCATCGCGGCGGAGGCCGGCATCACGAAGCCGATCCTCTACCGGCACTTCGGCGACAAGGCGGGCCTCTACCAGGCGCTCGCCGTCCGGCACACCGACGCGCTGCTCGACTCGCTGCGGGCCGCCCTCGACGCCCCGGCCGAGCGGCGCCGGCGGGTGGAGGCCACCCTCGACACGTATCTCGTCGCCATCGAGGCCCGCCCGCAGGTCTACCGCTTCCTCATGCACCCGGCCGAGGACTCGCACACCGCGGAGCGCGGCTTCGACGTCGGCCTGCACTCGGCCCCGCTGCTGCGCCGCCTGGGCGAGGAGCTGGCGAAGGTGATCGGCGAGCGGGTGGACCTCGGCCCGGGCGGCGAACGGCTCGCCCGCATCTGGGGCCACGGCATCGTCGGCATGATGCACGCCGCCGGCGACTGGTGGCTCGGCGAGCGGCCGTGCGAGCGCGCGGAGCTCGTGACCGGCCTCACCGACCTCCTCTGGGGCCGACTGGGCACGGCCGGCAACCGCGAAGACGGCCCGGGCTTCTGACCGCACGATCCTGCCCCGCCCCGTCCAGCCTCGCCGGCGTGTGAGGCGCGGGGTTCCTGGGGCGGGGCCGGGACGGGCTAACCGTGCAGCGCCTCCGCGCCCCACGGGGTCTTGCGGATCTCGCGGCGCAGCCTACGGGCCCGCAGCCCCGTGACCCGGTCCGCGTATACCGTCCCGTCGAGGTGGTCGCACTCGTGCTGGAGGCACCGCGCGAAGAACCCCGTCCCGGACACCCGCACGGCCGCGCCGTCCGACGTGACCCCCTCCACCACCGCGTGGTCGAAGCGGACCGTGCCCGCCTCCAGCCCCGGCAGGGACAGGCAGCCCTCGGGCCCGCGGAACTCGTCCCCGTCGGCCGTCACCAGACGCGGGTTGACGATGTGCCCGACGTGGCGGACGTCCTCGTCGTCGGGGCAGTCGTAGACGAACACCCGCTGCCCGACGCCGATCTGGTTCGCGGCGAGGCCGACGCCCTCGGCGGCGTACATCGTGGCGAACATGTCCTCGATGAGCCGCTCGAGGGCCGGTCCGAACTCGGTGACCTCCGCGCAGGCCGAGTGGAGCACCGGGTCGCCCAGCAGGCTCATGGTGCGGACGAGACCGGTGGTACCGGGGATGGGGCGCTGTCGCATGGCCGTAAGGGTACGACGGGCGACTATATGAGGAGATCTGCGGCGGCTCGGGGGCGCCGCGGTCAGGGCCCGGGCCGGTACTGGATAGGCTGGGGGCGACCGACGCAAGGAGGACAAGGGACGATGGCAGGCAACACAGAGCCGCTTTCGCCGCGGGCCAAGCTGGCCGTGACGGCGGGCAAGGCCGCGGCGGCGGTGTCGCGGGCCGCGGGACGCGGAAGCGGATCGGTGATCGGCGGCAAGGTCGCACTCAAACTCGACCCCGATCTTCTCGGCGCGCTGGCCCAGCATCTCGACGTCGTCCTCGTCTCCGCGACGAACGGCAAGACCACGACGACCCGCCTCATCGCGGAGGCCCTGCGGGCCAGCGGCCCCGTCGTCTCCAACGCCCTCGGCGCGAACATGCCGGCCGGCATCACCTCCGCGCTCGCGGGCGGCTCGGACGCCAAGTACGGCGTCATCGAGGTCGACGAGAAGTACCTGGCCGGAGTGGCCCGGGACGTCACCCCCAAGGTGATCGCCCTGCTGAACCTCTCCCGCGACCAGCTCGACCGCGCCGCCGAGACCCGCATGCTCGCGGAGAAGTGGCGCGAGGGCCTCTCGGGCTCCAAGGCGGTCATCGTCGCGAACTGCGACGACCCGCTGATCGTGTGGTCCGCCTCCTCCTCGCAGAACGTGGTGTGGGTCGCGGCCGGCCAGGAGTGGAAGGACGACGCCTGGTCGTGCCCCTCCTGCGGTGGCGTCATGCAGCGCCCGGGCGACGACTGGTTCTGCGGCGAGTGCGGCTTCCGCCGTCCCGTCCCGAGCTGGGTGCTCTCCGGCGACCACGTGCTGGACCCGCACGGCAGCGCCTGGCCGATCCACCTCCAGCTGCCCGGGCGCGCCAACAAGGCGAACGCCGCCACCTCGGCCGCCGTGGCCGCGGTCTTCGGCGTCCCGCCGCAGGTCGCCCTCGAGCGCATGTACCAGGTGCAGGCCGTGGCCGGCCGCTACGACGTGGTCGGCTTCCAGGGCCGTGAGCTGCGCCTGCTGCTCGCGAAGAACCCGGCGGGCTGGCTCGAAACGTTTTCGCTGATCGACCCGCCGCCCACCCCGGTGGTCCTCTCGGTGAACGCGCGCGGCGCCGACGGCACCGACACCTCCTGGCTGTGGGACGTGGACTACACGCGCCTCGCGGGCCACCCCATCTTCGTCATCGGCGACCGCAAGCTGGACCTCGCGGTCCGCCTCGAGGTCGCGGGCCTGGACTTCCGGGTGTGCGAGACCCTCGACGAGGCCGTGCAGCTCGCGCCGCCCGGACAGATCGAGCTGATCGCCAACTACACCGCCTTCCAGGACGTGCGCCGCCGCGTCGGCAACTAGCGCCCCTTCAGAACCGCAGAGGACACGAGCATGAGCGACAACAGCCTGCGTCTGGTGTGGGTCTACCCCGACCTGCTGAGCACGTACGGAGACCAGGGCAACGCCCTCGTCGTGGAGCGCCGGGCGCGCCGGCGCGGCCTGGACGTGGAGCGCGCGGACGTGCGCAGCGACCAGCCGATCCCGACCTCGGGCGACATCTACCTGATCGGCGGCGGCGAGGACCGGCCGCAGCGGCTGGCCGCGGAGCGGCTGCTGCGCGACGGCGGTCTGGAGCGGGCCGTCTCGAACGGGGCGATCGTCTTCTCCGTCTGCGCCGGCTACCAGATCCTGGGCCAGGAGTTCGTCAACGACATGGGCGAGCGCCAGGAGGGCCTCGGCCTGCTGGACGTGGTCACCGTGCGGGGTGAGGGCGAGCGGTGCGTCGGCGACGTCCTCGCCGACATCGACCCGCAGCTGGGCCTGCCGCAGCTGACGGGCTTCGAGAACCACCAGGGCGTCACGCACCTGGGCCCGAGCGCGAAGCCGTTCGCCCGCACCCGCCTGGGCCGCGGCAACGGCACGGGCGACGGCACCGAAGGCGCGTACAACGACACCGTGTTCGGCACCTACATGCACGGCCCCGTGATGGCCCGCAACCCGCAGATCGCGGACCTGCTGCTCAAGCTGGCCCTCGATGTGAACGCGCTGCCGCCCATCGACGACCGCTGGTACGAGGCGCTGCGCGCCGAGCGCATCGCGGCGGCCACCCAGCCCGCGTAACCCGCACGCCGCACACCGTTCGGCCCGGATTCCCCACGGGGGTCCGGGCCGACGTGCGTTCGCACAGAGGATCTGACCAGCATGTGGAGGATGGTTCAGTCCACCACCGGTCCACTTGTAAGGTGCAGGGTAGTTCCAACCGGACGACGTGGTCCGGTCGTCGGCCCACGTTGCAAAGGTCCTTCCTGCCATGCGCATAGGTGTGCTCACTTCCGGAGGCGACTGCCCCGGCCTCAACGCCGTCATCCGCTCCGTCGTGCACCGCGCCGTCGTCGACCACGGTGACGAGGTCATCGGTTTCGTCGACGGCTGGCGCGGACTCCTGGAGTGCGACTACCGCAAGCTCGACCTGGACGCCGTGAGCGGCATCCTGGCCCGGGGCGGCACGATCCTGGGCTCCTCGCGGGTCCAGCCCGCGCATCTGCGCGACGGCGTGGAGCGGGCCCGCGGCCATGTCGCCGACCTCGGTCTGGACGCCATCATCCCGATCGGCGGCGAGGGCACCCTGAAGGCCGCCAACCTGCTCTCGCAGGCCGGTCTGCCCATCGTCGGCGTCCCCAAGACCATCGACAACGACATCGCCTCGACCGACGTCACCTTCGGCTTCGACACCGCCGTCGGGGTCGCCACCGAGGCCCTGGACCGGCTGAAGACCACCGCCGAGTCCCACCAGCGCGTGATGGTCGTGGAGGTCATGGGACGCCACACCGGCTGGATCGCCCTGCACTCGGGCATGGCGGCCGGCGCGCACGCGATCGTCGTGCCGGAGCGCCCGTTCCACATCGAGGAGCTGACGGCGATCGTCGGCGAGCGCTTCTCGGCGGGCAAGCGGTTCGCGATCGTCGTCGTCGCCGAGGGCGCCAAGCCCGCGGAGGGCTCGATGGAGTTCGAGCAGGGCGGCACCGACATGTACGGGCACGAGCGGTTCGCCGGCATCGGCAACCGGCTCGCCGTGGAGCTGGAGCACCGGCTCGGCAAGGAGGCCCGGCCGGTGATCCTGGGCCACGTCCAGCGCGGCGGCACCCCCACGGCGTACGACCGGGTGCTGGCGACCCGCTTCGGCTGGCACGCGGTGGAGGCCGCCCACCGCGGCGAGTTCGGGATGCTGACCGCGCTGCGCGGCACCGACATCGTGATGGTGCCGCTCGCCGACGCGACCTCGACCCTCAAGACGGTCCCGGCCGACCGGTACGCCGAGGCGCAGAACGTCCTGTGAGTCGGGAAACAGGCGCAGCGTGATATTTCCCCCCGTCTGACACCGCCCCCGGACGAATCGCCGTCCGGGGGCGGCATTACTGTGGTGGGGCACCACAGGTCAAGGGAGTGGAAGAAATGAGTTACCTCGCGCACGCGGGCATGGACATGGACATGGACATGGACCTGCCTCCGTTCACGCTCGGGCGCGGGCTGGAGTTCTCCTTCGACGCCTTCTTCCTGATCGGCTCCCTGGTGGGCCTCGGCCTGTACGCATGGGGCGTGGTGCGGCTGCGCCGGCGCGGGGACTCCTGGTCACCCGGCCGTACCGTCGCCTTCACGGCCGGCGTGCTGAGCGTGGCTCTGGTGATGTGCACCAAGCTGAACGACTACGGCATGGTCATGTTCAGCGTGCACATGGTCCAGCACATGGTCATCAGCATGCTCTCCCCGATCCTGCTGCTGCTCGGCGCGCCGGTGACGCTGGCGCTGCGCGCGATACCGCCCGCCGCGCGCGGGGTGAAGGGGCCGCGCGAGCTGCTGCTGATGCTGCTGCACAGCCGCTACATGAAGGTGTTCACCCATCCGGTGTTCACCATCCCGCTGTTCATCGCCAGCCTCTACGGCCTGTACTTCACGCCGATCTTCGACTTCCTGATGGAGTCCAAGACCGGGCACATCGCGATGATGGTGCACTTCCTCGCCGTCGGCCTGGTCTTCTTCTGGCCGATCATGGGCGTGGACCCGGGCCCGCACCGCCCCGGCTACGTGATGCGGATGCTGGAACTGTTCGCCGGGATGCCCTTCCACGCCTTCTTCGGCATCGCGCTGATGATGGCGAGCGAGCCGATGGTCAAGACGTACGCGAATCCGCCGGCCTCCCTCGGCATCGACCCCCTGCTCGACCTGCAGTGGGCCGGCGGCATCGCCTGGGCCTTCAGCGAGGTTCCCTCGGTGCTGGTGCTGATCGCGCTGGTCTACCAGTGGTACCACTCGGAACAGCGGGCGGCGAAGCGCTCCGACCGGGCCGCGGACCGCGACGGCGACCAGGAGCTCGAGGCGTACAACGCCTATCTCGCCACACTCCAAGCGCGTGGCCAGTAGCGCGAGACCGCCTTCGCGCGCGACCATGGGGCATGACCGGTTCCGTTAAGGCGATGGCCGTGATGACCTTCGCCGCCCTGGTGGCCGTGGCCGCCTACTCCGTGGCCCTCGGCAGCAACGGCTGGCTGTGGTTCGGCTGGGTGGTGCTGGGGCTGCTGACCGCGGGGATGGCCGCCTCGCGCAGCAGCTGAGCCCGGACGCCACCGCCCCCTGCTTCCCGTGCCTGACCGTCCGTAAGATGTCCGTGTCAACGGGGACATCGACGGGAGCGGCCTGGTGTTCTACCACTTGCTCAAGCACGTGTTGCTCGGTCCACTGCTGAGGCTGCTGTTCCGGCCCCGGATCGAGGGGCTGGAGAACATCCCGGCGCAGGGGGCCGCGATCGTCGCGGGCAATCACCTGTCCTTCTCCGACCATTTCCTGATGCCCGCGATCCTGAAGCGGCGGATCACCTTCCTCGCGAAGGCCGAGTACTTCACGGGCCCTGGGGTGAAGGGCCGGCTCACCGCCGCCTTCTTCCGCAGCGCCGGGCAGATCCCGGTGGACCGCTCGGGCAAGGACGCCGGGCAGGCCGCGCTGCGCGAGGGGCTGGGGGTGCTGTCCAGGGGCGAGCTGCTGGGGATCTACCCGGAGGGCACGCGCTCGCACGACGGGCGGCTGTACAAGGGCAAGGTGGGCGTCGCGGCGATGGCGCTCGGGGCCGGGGTGCCGGTCGTGCCGTGCGCGATGGTCGGCACCTTCGAGATCCAGCCGCCCGGGCAGAAGATCCCGAGCATCCGGCGCGTGACGATCCGCTTCGGGCGGCCGCTGGACTTCTCCCGGTACGCGGGGATGGAGGGCGAGCGGGCGGTGCTGCGGGCCATCACCGACGAGATCATGTACGAGGTCCTGGAGCTCTCCGGTCAGGAGTACGTCGACCGGTACGCCGCCGAGGTCAAGGCCGAGGAGGAGCAGGCGCGGAAGAAGGCCCGGCGCAAGACGCGCTGAGCCTTCTCCCGCGCAGGTACTACGGGTGGTGCGGTGGTGCGGGTCCTGCTCGTACCGCCGCGTGCTAGCGGACGGCGGGCAGGTCCTCAAGCGCCGGGAGGTCGGATCCCGGAGCCTGGGCGAGCGACTTCGCGGCGGCCGGGGCCGGCGCGACCGGGGTGGCGTGCGGACCGCACTTCACGTCCTTGGCGTCCACCTTGCCGGTGAGCAGGTAGGTGTCCACCCGCGTGTTGATGCAGGGGTTCACCAGGCTGGTGACACCGTGCGAGCCGGCGTTCTGCTCGGTGATCAGACGCGAGCCGGCCAGCTTGCGGTGCAGCGAGACCCCGCCCTCGTACGGCGTGGCCGCGTCGCGCTCGGACTGGACGATCAGGACCGGCGGCAGGCCGTGCTTGGCGCCGACCGCGATCGGGTTGCTCTGCTTGGACTTCCAGGTCGCGCAGGGCAGGTTCATCCAGGCGTTGGACCAGGTCAGGAACGGGTACTTCTGGTGCAGCTTGGTGTTGTCCCGGTTCCACTTGGCCCAGCTGGTGGGCCACTTGGCGTCGGCGCACTCGACCGCGGTGTAGACGGCGTTGCCGTTCTCTGCCGTGGCGTTGCCCTTGGTGTCGGACATGTCCGGGGCGATGGCGTCGATCAGGGCCTTCTCGTCACCGGCCAGGTACGCGCTCCAGGTCTGGGCGACGGGCACCCAGGAGGAGTCGTAGTACGGGGCGCTCTGGAAGAAGCCGAGGAGCTCGGCCGGGCCGACCACTCCGCCGAGCGGGTTGGCCTTGGCCTTGGCGCGCAGCTCCAGCCACTTGGCCTCGACCTTGGCGCGGGTGTCGCCGATGTGGAAGACGGAGTCGTTCTTGGCGACCCAGTCCTGCCAGTCGTTCCAGCGCATCTGGAAGGCCACGTCCTGGCCGAGGTTGGCCTCGTACCAGATGTTGTCCTGGTCCGGGTCGACCACGCTGTCGACGATCATGCGGCGCACGTGGGTCGGGAACAGGGTCGCGTAGACCCCGCCGAGGTAGGTGCCGTACGAGACGCCGAGGTAGTTCAGCTTCTGCTCGCCGAGGGCGGCACGGATGACGTCCAGGTCACGCGCGGTGTTCGGCGTGGTCATGAACGGCAGCATCTCGCCGCTGCGCTCCTGGCAGCCGTCCGCGTACTCGGCGGCGAGCTTGCGCTGGGCGCTCTTGTCGGCCTCGCTGTCGGGCACCGGGTCGGCCTTGGGGGCCTTGACGAACTCCTGCGGGTCGATGCAGGAGATCGGCGCGGAGTGTCCGACACCGCGGGGGTCGAAGCCCACGAAGTCGTACGCCTTGGAGGTGTTCACCCACAGCGGGGCCTTGGTGGTGACCCGGCGCGGGAAGCGCATGCCGGAGCCGCCGGGGCCGCCCGGGTTGTAGACGAGCGCGCCCTGGCGCTCCTCCTTGGTACCGGTGCTGCCGATCCGGTCGACCGCGAGCTCGATCGTCTTGCCGAACGGCTTGCTGTAGTCGAGCGGGACCTTCACCCAGCCGCACTGGATGGGCTTCTCGAAGCCCCAGTCGGCAGGACAGTCCTTCCAGTCGATCCCGGTACGGGCCGCGCGGGCGGCGGCGATCTGCGTGCCGACCGCCTCCGCGGCCCCGTTGTCACGGCCGGCCGAGGCCGCCGTCGCGGACGGAGCGAGCATCAGGCCCGCCGCCAGCGTGCCGGTGATCAAAGTGGCGGCGCTCCCCAGCGCCGCGTTGCGTATCACGTGGTTGTTCCCCCTGCGTCTTGAGCCGCCATGGGCGGCCTGGTTCGGTCGGGTTCGATCGTCGGCGTTGCAGGGGGATCCTTTCGCCTGACGTGTCTCCGGCAACAGAGCACGGTCGTGTTCTTTGCCAACCCGATAACCGGAAAGGTGTGTACCGCTGAGCGGTGTCTGGTTCGTCCTGAGTTTGTCCGCGCCTCACCAACCGTGGGTACGGCATGCGGCGTCGAGCAGTTCGCGCAGCCGCAGGGCGTCCGGTGCCAGGGCGGTGACCAGCACCGCAGGTCCGGCCAGCGGGGTGAGCACGGCGAACTCCCCGAGCACCGCGGCGGCGGGCGGCGCCTGTTCGAAGGCCGGGTCGACGATGAGGAGTTGGCCGAGCGCGCGGTGGCCCGCGATCCCCGCCGGGCCGTCCCAGCCGCCGGGCGCGCCGGGGCCGCAGGCCAGCTCCTGGTCCAGCAGCAGGCGCCCGCCGCGGGTCACGGTGAGGCGGCTCTGCAGCAGGCCGGGCACCTCACCGGTACGGCCCAGCACCTGCTCCTCGCGCAGCAGGAGCCGGGCGGTGGGGGCGAGTTCCGCCCGGGTGCGGACCCACAGCCGGCTGCCGCGGACCGAGACGAGCGGCTCCGGCAGCCACCGCACCCGCGACTCCCGCGCCAGGGTCAGCCGTACGTCGTACCGCGCGGGCTCGCCGCCCCGGCCGGGCAGGGCCAGGGTGGCCGCCGCCGAGCGCAGCAGCAGCCGGGCGCCCGGGCCGGCTTCGGCCTCGACCGTGAGGTGGTCGCCGCCGAGGGGGGCGCTCATGGCGCCGACCAGCATGACGCCGGCCTCGGACTCGGCGTCGGGTCCCTCTCCCCGGGTGCGGCGCAGGGCGAGCGGTCCCTCTCCGGCCAGCAGCGGAAGCGCGGTGCCGCCGCGCCCGTCGGCGGCGGCGCGGATGCGGGCGGTGGCCCGCAGACCCGCCGCGACCGGTGGGACGGGGGGCGCGCTGGTCACCGTACGATCCAGGCGGCGATCCGCTCGCGCACCCAGTCGGCCACCGGGCCCACGCCTTCGGGGCCGCGCAGGGACTGGAAGGCGACGGGCAGTTCCCCGCGCTGTTCGGCGGCGTCGCGGGCCATCCGGTCCAGGTCGGAGCCGACGTGGGGGGCCAGGTCGGTCTTGTTGACCACGAGCAGGTCGGCGGTGGTGACGCCGGGGCCGCCCTTGCGCGGGATGTCGTCCCCGCCGGCCACGTCGATGACGAAGATCTGGGCGTCGACCAGGCCCCGGGAGAAGGTGGCGGTGAGGTTGTCGCCGCCGGACTCGACGAGGATCAGGTCGAGCCGTCCGCTCTGCCGGAAGGCCTCCTCCAGTTCCTCCACGGCTTCCAGGTTGGCGGAGATGTCGTCGCGTATCGCGGTGTGCGGGCAGGCCCCGGTCTCCACGGCGGCGATCCGCTCGGGCGGCAGGACGGCTTCGCGCAGCAGGAACTCGGCGTCTTCCCGGGTGTAGATGTCGTTGGTGACGACGGCCATGGACAGTTCTGCGCGCAGGGTCCGGCACAGGGCGGCGACGGTGGCCGTCTTGCCGGAGCCGACCGGTCCGCCGAGTCCGATGCGCAGGGCGCGGCGCGTGCCGTCGGGGTTCACGGGTTCGGCGCTGTGGGTGTGCCGGTGGGGGTGGGCCACGGCGTGGTCGAGGTGCATGGGGGGCTCCTTGGGTGGTGGTTCAGGAGGCGAAGAGCCGTACCGGCCAGTCGGCATGGATCTGCGCCGCGATGTCGAGCAGCGGCGAGGAGGCCGCGGGCAGCGTGTCCGCCCCGTCCGCGCGGGCCCGCAGGGCGGCCGCCGCCGCCTGCTCGGCGACGGCGTCGAGGTCGGGGGTGAGCCGGGCCAGGACCCCGCTCGCCTCGAAGGGGTCCAGGCCCAGGAGTCGCACGGTGGCCGTCGCCGGGCCGCTGACGCTCTCGTACGCCGCCACGTGCGCGGCGGCCCGCGGCCCGAGCCCGGCCGCCCGGGCGGTGACCCCGAGCACGACGGGCTGGTGCGCCCCGCGCGGGAACGCGGCGGCCAGCGCGTCGAGTTCCGCGGCGGGCCAGGTGGCGCGCGCGGCGCGCAGCAGCTGCCGTCCGAGGCGCCGGGCGGCGGTGCGCAGCGCGGGCGAGGGGGTCCGCGCCTCGGCGGCGGCGTCGAGCTCGGCCGGGTCCAGCCCGAGGGCCGCGGCCGCGGCGAGTGCGGCGGCGACGAGTCCCGCGGTGTGCAGCCGGCCCCGGCAGAACGCTTCCAGGGTGGCGGCGTCGTGGATCCGGCCCGCCTTGCAGGCGGCCTCGGCCCCGCCGGAGTGGGCGTGGCCCCCGGCCGGGAAGCGGCCGTCGGCGAGGACGAGCAGTGCGGCGAGGCTCATCGCGGCAGACCCCTTCTCAAAACAGGAAATATCGCTGGGCCATGGGCAGTTCGGTGGCGGGCGCGGGCTCCACCACCTCGCCGTCGATGGTGACGGTGAAGGTGTCGGCGTCGACCGTCACCCTCGGCATGGCGTCGTTGCCCCGCATGTCGGCCTTGGTCACCTTGCGGGTGCTCTCGATGGCCACGAACTCCTTGCCGAGGCCGAGCCGTTCGGGCAGTCCGTCGTCGATCGCGGCCTGCGCGGTGAAGTTGAGCGAGTTCAGCGCGGGGGCCCGTCCGTGGGCGCCGAACATCGGCCGGGGCAGTACGGGCTGCGGGGTGGGGATGGACGCGTTGGCGTCGCCCATCTGCGCGTAGGCGATCTGGCCGCCCTTGATGACGAGCGCGGGCTTGACCCCGAAGAAGGCGGGGCTCCACAGCACCAGGTCGGCGAGTTTGCCGGTCTCCACCGAACCGATCTCGCGGGCCAGCCCCTGGGCCACGGCGGGGTTGATCGTGTACTTGGCGACGTAGCGGCGGGCCCGGTGGTTGTCGGCGGGTCCGTCACCGGGCAGGAATCCGCGCCGCTTCTTCATCACGTGGGCGGTCTGCCAGGTGCGCATCACGACCTCGCCGACGCGCCCCATGGCCTGGGAGTCGGAGGAGATGATGGATATGGCCCCGAGGTCGTGCAGGACGTCCTCGGCGGCGATGGTGGAGGGCCGGATCCGGGACTCGGCGAAGGCGAGGTCCTCGGGGACGGCCGGGTTGAGGTGGTGGCAGACCATCAGCATGTCGAGGTGCTCCTCGACGGTGTTGACGGTGTGCGGCCGGGTCGGGTTGGTGGAGCTGGGCAGGATGTTCGGCTCCGAGACCACGGTGATGATGTCGGGGGCGTGCCCGCCGCCCGCTCCCTCGGTGTGGTACGAGTGGATCGTCCGGCCGCCGATGGCGGCGAGGGTGTCCGCGACGAAGCCGGCCTCGTTGAGGGTGTCCGTGTGGATGGCGGCCTGGGCGCCGGTCTCCTCGCAGACGGTCAGGCAGGCGTCGATGACGGCGGGGGTCGAGCCCCAGTCCTCGTGGAGCTTGAATCCGAGGGCGCCGCCGCGCAGCTGGGAGTACATGCCCTCGCGGGACATGGTGTTGCCCTTGCCGAGGAGGCCGATGTTGACGGGGTGGGCCTCCAGCGCGGCGAACATCCGGGCCAGGTGCCAGGGGCCCGGGGTGACGGTGGTGGCCTTGGTGCCCTCGGCGGGTCCAGTGCCGCCGCCGACGAGCGTGGTGATCCCGGAGGCGAGGGCCTCGTCGATGACGGTCGGGGAGATGAAGTGCACGTGGGCGTCGACGGCGCCGGCGGTGAGGATCTTCCCGTTGCCCGCGATGATCTCGGTTTCGGGGCCGATGACGAGTGCGGGATCCACCCCGTCCATGGTGTCGGGGTTGCCGGCCTTGCCGATGCCGCAGATCCGGCCGTCGCGGATGCCGACGTCGGCCTTGACGATGCCCCAGTGGTCGAGGATGACGACCCCGGTGATCACCGTGTCGGGGGCGCCTTCGGCGCGGGTGGTGCGGGCCTGCCCCATCGACTCGCGGATGACCTTGCCGCCGCCGAAGACGGCCTCGTCGCCGGCCCGGCCGGGGCCGCCGCCGAGGTCCTGCTCGACCTCCACGAAGAGGTCGGTGTCGGCGAGCCGGATCCGGTCGCCCGCCGTGGGGCCGAAGAGGTCGGCGTACACCTGGCGCGAGATCTCAGCCATCGAGCGGCCCCCCGGTCTCGCCGCGCAGTCCCGGTACGGTGCGCAGGCCCGCCAGCGGTACGAGTTCCACGGCGACGGGGATGCCCGGCTCGAAGCGGACCGCGGTGCCGGCCGCGACGTTGAGCCGCAGTCCGTGGGCCGCGGCCCGGTCGAATTCGAGGCCGGGGTTGGCCTCGGCGAAGTGGTAGTGGGAGCCGACCTGGACGGGCCGGTCGGCGGCGTTGAGCACGGTGAGGCGGGTGACGGGGCGGCCCTCGTTGAGGCGCACCGGGCCGTCCCCGTAGGCGATTTCGCCGGGGATCATGCGGGTACTCCCTCTCAGACGATCGGGTCGTGGACGGTGACGAGCTTGGTGCCGTCCGGGAAGGTCGCCTCGACCTGCACGTCGTGGATCATCTCGGGTATGCCCTCCATGACCTCTTCGCGGGCGAGCACGGTGCGGCCGGAGGCCATCAGCTCGGCCACGGTCCGCCCGTCGCGGGCCCCTTCGAGGAGGTGCGCGGTGATCAGGGCGATGGCTTCGGGGTGGTTGAGCAGGACCCCGCGCGCTTTTCGCTTCTGGGCCACGTCCGCGGCCACGTGGATGAGCAGTCTCTCCTGCTCGTGCGGTGTCAGTTGCACGCGTATCACCAAACTTCCGGGACAAGATCAACAGTGCGCGGAGCCGACCCTACTGGCCTTCAACACTTTGTTGACCTGCGCATATCCGGGCCAAGCGTGTCTTGCCCAAGACAGAGGAAGGCTTTCCGTCCCGACCACCGCCGCTTTGCCGGCTCATGGGCAGTCATTGGCGCAGGACCGTGACGCCACGTTAGGCGCCGCGCTTTTCCGCTGAGTTAACCCACGTTTCGGGGAGGTACCCGGTTCGGCTCCCGGGCCCCGCGCTCTGGGTTCCGTATACGGAAGCGGTCTCGCTCAGCAGCCGGTGGCCGTGGCCGTCTCGGCCGGGGCGCCGGCGGTCCAGGGCAGGGCGATCCAGACGGTCTTGCCGCCGTCCTCGGTGGGGCTGACCGAAAGCCGGCCGCCCGCCTCCGCGGTGAGCCAGCGGATGATGACCATCCCCCGGCCGTTGTCCTGCTGGACGGCGGCCGGGAGCCGCTTGGGCCAGCGCGGGTGGCTGTCGGTCACCCCGACGCGGAGCCACTCCTCGCGTTCGAGCCGGACGTCGACGGTGAAGGTGGGCGACTGGCCGAAAGTGTGCTGTACGGCGTTGGTGGCGAGCTCCGAAACGATCAGCCGGACACTGTCGGCCGTGTCGGCGCCGGCGCCGTGATCGGGGAGTCCCCACTCGCTCAGCACCTCCGCGACGTAGCGGCGGGCGGTGGCGACCGAAGCGGGATCGCTCGGCAGAGTGACGGATGCTTCCTGGTGATCTGCCATGGCGACGGTCCCTTTCCCACCGGGGCCAAGCCGCCCCGGATCTGTGCTGGACGCCAGAGTGCCACCCATCGTGCCGCCGTTTCGCCCGTTCTTCCAAGTTATGCATATATCTGTCGCTCGATGCGGTGAACTCTGCTACGGAAGAGCGTATTTGGACGGCAGACTGGTGCGAGCTGTGCCGGTGGAAGGAGGCGGGTGTGCAGCACGGTCCCGCGGTACGCCGGCGCAAGCTCGGCGAGGAGCTGCGTGCACTGCGCGACCGGTCCGGACTCACCAGTGGTGAGGCGGCCCGGCTCGTAGGATGGCACCAGTCGAAAATCAGCCGCATCGAGACGGGGCGCAGCGGAGTCAAGGTGGAGGACATCCGCCGGCTCCTCGATGCCTACGGGGAGCTGGTGAGCCCCGAGCAGCGGGCGCTGCTGGAGGCCCTCTCGGTATCGGCGGCCGGCCCCGCCCCGGACGGCGGCACCGGGCGCGGCCGCCAGTGGTGGCACGACTACCGGGGGCTGCTGCCCCAGGAGTACCGGGACTTCATCAGCCTGGAGGCCGGGGCCCGCTCGGCACGTACCGTGGAACTGTCCGTGGTTCCGGGGTTGTTGCAGACGCCCGAGTACGCGCGCGCCGTGACCCGGGCCGCGCTGGGCGGGCTGCCGGAGCCGAAGGTGGACGCGCTGGTCGAGGTACGGCTGGCCCGGCAGTCGGTGCTGCGCGCGAAACCGCCGCTGGAGCTGAGCGCCGTACTGGACGAGGCGGTGCTGCGGCGGAAGATCGGCGGGCCGGGGGTGATGGCGGAGCAGTTGCGGTACCTGGTGGAGGTGGCGCAGCTGCCTCAAGTGCGGCTACAGGTGCTGCCGTTCAGCGTGGGGGGACATCTCGGCCTGACCGGACCGTTCGTAATTTTCTCATTTCCGAACATCGCCGATCTGGATGTGGTGGTACTCGACCACTTGACGAGTAGCCTCTACCTGGAGCGGAAGGAAGACCTAGAGGCGTACAGCGCGGCGTTCCGCACCATCCAGGCGCACGCCCTCCCGCCCCATGACTCGTCGGATCTCATCAGCTCACTCGCTGACGACGCGTAAGGAGGCACCCCCGTGTCCGCAACCCCCTTATCCACCAGCGGACTTCTGATCAGCGCGCGGTGGCGGCGGAGCAGCCGCAGCACCGGAATGAACAACTGCGTGGAAACCGCCGTCCTGCACGGCGGCCTGCTGGCCGTCCGCGACTCCAAGCGGACGGACGGCCCGGCCGTGCTCTTCACCGGGCCGGCCTGGGACGGCTTCCTCGTTGCCGTACGGGCGGACGCGCCGCTCGCGTAGCTCCGCTCAGCGGTCCGTGGCTCCGGCCGGAGCGGTCCGCAGGATCGTTTCGACGGCCCGGGTGATCTCGTCCCCCGTGAGATCGGCCCGGGCTGTCAGCCGCAGCCGGGAGATGCCGTCCGGCACCGACGGCGGCCGGAAGCACCCCACGGACAGACCTGCCTCGCGGCAGTCGGCGGCCCAGCGCAGTGCCGCCGGGGCCGACGGGGCCCGTACCGACACCACGGCCGCGTCCGGCCGGGCCGCGGTCAGGCCGGACGCGGTGAGCCGCCCGTACAGCTCGGCGGACACCTCCCGGGCCCGGCCGGCCCGCTCCGGTTCCCGCCGCAGCAGGCGCAGGCTCGCCAGTGCGGCGCCCGCGGCGGCCGGGGCCAGCCCGGTGTCGAAGATGAAGGTCCGGGCGGTGTTGACCAGGTGCCGGATCACCTTGGCCGGGCCGAGCACGGCGCCGCCCTGGCTGCCCAGGGACTTCGAGAGGGTCAGCGTCGCGACCACCCCGGGCGCGCCCGCGAGCCCGGCGGCGTGCAGCGCGCCGCGGCCGCCCTCGCCCAGGACGCCCAGCCCGTGCGCGTCGTCCACGACCAGGGCCGCGCCCTCGTCCCGGCAGGCGGCGGCGTAGGCGGCGAGCGGGGCGGCGTCGCCGTCCACGGAGAACACCGAGTCGCTGACGAGCAGCGCCCGGCCCCCGAACGCGGCGAGCGTCTTGCGCGCGGTCTCCGGGTCGGAGTGCGGGACGACGGCGGTCTCGGCGCGCGAAAGGCGGCAGCCGTCCACGATCGAGGCGTGGTTCCCGGCGTCGGAGACGACCAGGCTGCCGCGGTCGCTGAGGGCGGTGACGGCGGCGAGGTTGGCGGCGTACCCGGAGGAGAGGACCAGCGCGGCCTCGAAACCGCAGAAGTCCGCGAGTTCCCGCTCGAGCTCGGCATGAAGCTCGGTCGTACCGGTCACGAGGCGCGATCCAGTCGCTCCGGCGCCCCACCGCTCGGCCGCCTCGCGGGCGCCCCGGACCGTCTCGGGGTGCCTGGACAGCCCGAGGTAGTCGTTGCTCGCGAGATCGAGGAGCGGCGAGGAAGCCGCGCGCGGGCGCAGGGTCCTGACCAGTCCGGCCTGCTCGCGGGCCTGCTCCGCGCCGTCGATCCAGGCGAAGACGTCGACGGGTTCGGGGGTGTGCTGGGGCATCGGCGGTCCTCGCGTTTTGTCGGCAGTCCACAGACCTGCCCGACCCTAGCGGCCGCGACTCGAGCGCCAGGTGTGGCGATACACACACTCCGTTCCGGCCATGTTGTTGGATCTCTCCTTGGCCGGGAGTGGTCGTGTGGTCCAGGATCGGCGTCATGGACCTGCTGAACACCCTGGTGGACAAGGGGCTGCGGCGCGAGCTGCCGACCCGCGAAGAGGCACTCGCCGTGCTGGCGACCTCTGACGACGAACTGCTCGACGTGGTGGCCGCGGCCGGCAAGGTGCGCCGCCAGTGGTTCGGGCGTCGGGTCAAGCTGAACTACCTGGTCAACCTGAAATCCGGCCTGTGCCCCGAGGACTGCTCCTACTGCTCGCAGCGGCTGGGTTCGAAGGCCGAGATCCTCAAGTACACGTGGCTGAAGCCCGAGGAGGCCTCGCAGGCCGCGGCGGCGGGCGTCGCCGGCGGGGCGAAGCGGGTGTGCCTGGTGGCGAGCGGCCGCGGGCCCACGGACCGCGATGTGGACCGGGTCGGCAAGACCATCGAGGCCATCAAGGAGCAGAACGAGGGCGTCGAGGTCTGCGCCTGCCTCGGCCTGCTCTCGGACGGCCAGGCGGAGCGCCTGAAGGACGCGGGCGCGGACGCCTACAACCACAACCTGAACACCTCCGAGGCGACGTACGGTCAGATCACCAAGACCCACACGTACGCGGACCGCGTCGACACCGTGCAGAAGGCGCACGCGGCTGGCCTGTCGGCCTGCTCCGGCCTGATCGCGGGCATGGGCGAGAGCGACGAGGACCTCGTCGACGTCGTCTACTCGCTGCGCGAGCTCGACCCGGACTCGGTGCCGGTCAACTTCCTGATCCCCTTCGAGGGCACCCCGCTGGCCAAGGAGTGGAACCTCACCCCGCAGCGCGCCCTGCGCATCCTGGCGATGGTGCGGTTCGTCTGCCCCGACGTCGAGGTCCGCCTCGCGGGCGGGCGCGAGGTGCACCTGCGCTCCATGCAGCCGCTCGCCCTGCACCTGGTCAACTCGATCTTCCTCGGCGACTACCTGACCAGTGAGGGCCAGGCCGGGCAGGCCGACCTCGACATGATCGCGGATGCCGGTTTCGAGGTGGAGGGCGCCGGTACGTCGACCCTTCCCCGGCACCGCTCCGAGGCCGCGCCCGCGGCTGCGGCCGGCGGCTGCGGCTCGCACGGCGGCGCCTCGGTGTGCGGCTCCGGTTCCGGTTCCGGTTCCGCGGGCTCCGCCGACGGGGCCGGCTGCGGTTCGGCGTGCGGCGGCTGCTCCGGGCACGCGGAGCCGGCGGCCGTGGCGGCGCAGGCCGGTGCCGGGGAGGTGCGTCCGGACCTGGTGGCGGTCCGGCGCCGCGGCGCGGGGACGGATCTCGCCCCCAATGCCTGACACGCACCCCATGCACGACCCGCTCGACCGGACGTCGCCCGCCGCCGAACTGCTCGACCTGGACCGGCAGCACGTCTGGCACCCGTACGGTCCGATGCCCGGGCGGGAGGGGCCGCTGCTGGTCTCCTCCGCCTCGGGCGTCCGGCTGCGGCTCGCCGCGCCGGCCCAGGGCCGGGACGAGCTGGTGGACGGGATGTCCTCCTGGTGGTCGGCGATCCACGGCTACAACCACCCGGCGCTCAACGAGGCCGCGAGCGACCAGCTCGGCCGCATGTCACACGTCATGTTCGGCGGGCTCACCCACGAGCCCGCCATCCGGCTGGCCGCGCGGCTGGTCGAGATCACCCCGGCCGGACTGGAGCACGTCTTCCTCTCCGACTCGGGCTCGGTGGCCGTCGAGGTCGCCGTGAAGATGTGCCTGCAGTACTGGCGCTCGGTGGGGCGCACCGGCAAGACCCGGCTGATGACCTGGCGCGGCGGCTACCACGGGGACACCTGGCAGCCGATGGCCGTCTGCGACCCCGAGGGCGGGATGCACGAGCTGTGGCAGGGTCACCTGCCACAGCAGGTCTTCGCGGACGCGCCGCCCGGCGCCTTCGACTCGCCCGTGGACCCGGCGTACGCCGACCACCTGCGTTCGGTGATCGCCGAGCACGCGGACGAGCTCGCCGCGGTGATCGTGGAGCCGGTGGTGCAGGGCGCGGGCGGCATGCGCTTCCACAGCCCCGAGTACCTGCGGGTGCTCCGGGAGCTGTGCGACGAGTACGACGTCCTGCTCATCCTGGACGAGATCGCGACGGGCTTCGGCCGCACCGGCGCCCTGTTCGCGGCGGACCACGCCGGGATCACCCCGGACGTGATGTGCCTGGGCAAGGCGCTGACCGGCGGCTACCTGACGCTGGCGGCCACGCTGTGCACGAGCCGGGTGGCCGACGGCATCTCGCACGGCGAGGTACCGGTGCTGGCGCACGGGCCCACCTTCATGGGCAACCCGCTCGCCACGGCCGTGGCGCTGGCCTCGGTCGACCTGCTCCTGAACCAGGACTGGGCGCGTGAGATCAAGCGCATCGAGGCGGGGCTGCGCGAGGGCCTCGCCCCGGCCGCCGCGCTCCCCGGGGTCAAGGAGGTCCGCGTCCTCGGCGCCATCGGCGTCGTCCAGCTCGACCACCCCGTCGACATGGCGCGCGCGACCCGGGCGGCCGTCGGGGAGGGCGTCTGGCTGCGCCCGTTCCGGGACCTGATCTACACCATGCCGCCGTTCGTGACGGGAGACGCCGATGTCGCGCGCATCTGCCGCGCGGTCGTCGCCGCGGCCCGGGAGGCCTGACATGTCCGTGGTGATCATCTCCGGTACGGGCACGGAAATCGGCAAGACGGTGGTCACCTCCGCCATCGCGGCGGCCGCACTGGCCGCCGGCCGCTCGGTCGCGGTCCTCAAGCCCTCCCAGACGGGCGTGGCTCCGCACGAGCCCGGAGACGCGGCGGAGGCCGTCCGCCTGGCCGGGCCGGCCGTCACCGCGGTGGAACTGGTCCGCTACCCCGAACCGTTGGCCCCCGACACCGCGGCCCGCCGCTCGGGTCTGCCCACGGTCTCCCCCGCCGAGATCGCGCGGGCGGCCGAGCGGCTGTCCGCCGACCACGACCTGGTACTGGTGGAGGGCGCGGGCGGACTCCTGGTGCGCTTCGACGAGTCGGGACACACCCTGGCCGACGCGGCCCGGCTGCTCGGCGCGCCGACGCTGGTCGTCACACAGGCGGGCCTGGGCACCCTCAACTCGACGGAGCTCACGGCCGAGGCCCTGCGCGCCCGGCGGCTGACCGCCCTCGGCATGGTCATCGGCAGCTGGCCGCGGCAGCCGGACCTGGCCGCGCGCTGCAACCTGGCCGGCCTGCCCGCGGTCTCGGGACTCCCGCTCCTGGGCGCGGTCCCGCAGGGCGCGGGCGGCCTGGACCCCGAGGCGTTCCGCCGGGCCTCCCCCGGCTGGCTGGCCCCGGCCCTGTCGGGCACCTGGACGCCGGAGTCGTTTTTGACGGCCTGGCCCGCTTAGGTCGTTTCCTCGAAGTCCCCTCCGGGCCCGTTTACGGCGCCCGGAGGGATGGCGTCCGCGATCCGGGGGAGACTGACGGTACGCGTCCGTCCGCCCCGGAGGTACGTCATGCCGAAGCAGAGCAAACGCGCACCCGGCCCGTCGGCCGACGATCCCGTCCACCATCCGCTCTTCGCCCGCTTCTACGCCCGCGCCAGCGTCCAGGCCGACACCCGGGGCGGCATCGCCGAACTGCGCCGGGAGCTCCTGCACGGGGTGAGCGGCCGCGTCATCGAGATCGGCGCCGGCAACGGCCTCAACTTCGCCCACTACCCCCGCGCCGTCTCCGAGGTCGTCGCCGTGGAGCCCGAGCGCACCCTGCGCCGTCTCGCCGTCGAGGCGGCCCAGCACGCCGAGGTCCCGGTCGACGTCGTGCCCGGCGCCGCCGAGGCCCTGCCGGTCAAGAGCGAGGCCTTCGACGCCGCCGTCGCCTGCCTGGTGCTGTGCACCGTACGGGACCTGCACCGCTCCCTCGCGGAGCTGCACCGGGTGCTGCGCCCCGACGCCGAACTGCGGTTCTTCGAGCACGGGCTGGCTCCCGGCCCCGGCATGGCCGCCGTCCAGCGGGCGTTGGACCGTACCGTCTGGCCCCACCTCTTCGGCGGGTGCCACACCTCTCGCGACCCCGTCGCCGCGATCGAGGCCGCCGGGTTCCGGATCGTCTCGCGGCGCGGGTTCCGGCTGCCCGCGCGCGGGCCGGCGCTGCCGACCTCGTACTGCGTCATCGGCTCGGCCCGTCGCTCGCCCGCGTAAGCCATTCCGAAGCGGCGGTTCCACGCCTACTCTCGCCCCCGACAAGGCGATTGCCCTACCCGGGGGAGAGCAAGTGGCCCGTAACCAGCCCACGGAAACGACCCGGACGGTGCCGGGGCCGACGGCGGCCCGGGCCCGCGCCCTGACCAAGGCGTACGGCAGCGGCGAGACCTGCGTGCTCGCGCTCGACGCGGTCGACGTGGACATCGCCCGCGGCCGGTTCACGGCGGTGATGGGTCCCTCCGGCTCCGGCAAGTCCACGCTGATGCACTGTCTGGCCGGGCTGGACACCGTCTCCGGCGGGCAGGTCTGGCTCGGGGAGACCGAGATCACCGGCCTGCCCGACCGGCGGCTGACCCGGCTGCGGCGCGACCGGGTCGGTTTCGTGTTCCAGTCGTTCAACCTCCTGCCGACCCTGACCGCCGCCGAGAACATCACGCTGCCGATGGACATCGCCGGCCGCCGCCCCGATCACGAGTGGCTGGACCGCGTCATCGACACCCTGGGCCTGCGCGACCGCCTCCACCACCGCCCGAGCCAGCTCTCGGGCGGTCAGCAGCAGCGCGTGGCCTGCGCCCGGGCACTGGCCTCGCGGCCCGAGCTGATCTTCGCGGACGAGCCCACCGGCAACCTCGACTCCCGCTCCGGCGCCGAAGTCCTCGACCTCCTGCGCACGGCGGTGGACTCCCTCGGCCAGACGGTCGTGATGGTCACCCACGACCCCGGCGCCGCCGGCCGTGCGGACCTGGTGCTCTTCCTCGCGGACGGCCGGATCGTCGACCGCATGCCGGACCCCACGGCGGAAGCGGTGCTGGAACGGATGCGCCGCCTGTCCTCCCCCGCCGTCGACGACACGGCCGGCGCCCCCGCGGCCGACTCCCCCGAGGGCTGAGGCCGGACTCCCGGCGGCCCGCGCAGCGACCGACGGCGAGGGCCACCGCCGCCCGGATCACCCGTTCAGCGGCTTCACCCAGCGCGTCCACTGGTCCTGGGAGTGGTAGCCGGCCGCGTCCCAGGCCCCGTGCGCGCTCTCATTGCGTACGAGCACCATGGCGTCCGCACGCCGCCCGCCGAGCGCCACGAACCGCTCCTCGGCGGCCGCGAGCAGCGCCGATCCGATCCCTTGCCTGCGGTGCTCGGGGTGCACGGCGAGCCGGTACAGGTGGCAGCGCCAGCCGTCGAAGCCCGCGATGACCGTGCCGACGAGCTCGCCGTCGCGGCGCGCGAGCAGCAGGGCCTGCGGGTCGCGGGCGTGGAGGCGCTCGACGCCGTCGAGGTCGTCGCTGATACTCGTGCCCTCGGCGGCCGCCTTCCAGAACGCGAGGACGGCGGCGAGGTCGGACGCCGAGGCGGGGCCGATATGAAGATCAGTCATACCGGGATCCCACCACGGCCCGGGAGGGCCCGCCAAAAGAATTATCCGACTGCTTTGCCTTTCCTTTACCATGGGGGAACGGTTCCCTCGAACACGACTCGAATGAAAGGTGTGAGCGTCCGCCCATGGGCGAGACTCCCAGTCCACGACATCGCGCGACACCCGTCCTCCTGGCCGATCATGGGACGGAGGTGATCGACCGATGACCGAAGTGCTCCTCCTCGTCGTGGCGCTGCTGCTCTGCCTTGCCTGCGGGGCTTTCGTCGCGGCCGAGTTCTCGCTGACCACCATCGAGCGCAGCGAGTTGGAGCGGGCCGTCGAGCGCGGCGAGCGCGGGGCCGACAGCGCCCTGGCCGCCGTCCGCACCCTCACCTTCCAGCTCTCCGGCGCCCAGCTCGGCATCACCGTGACCGGCCTGGTCATCGGCATGCTCTCCAAGCCCTCGATCGCCGCCCTGCTCAAGGGCCCCTTCGAGGCCATGGGGCTGTCCTCTGGCGCCGCTTCCTCCACCGCGCTGGTCCTGGGCACCGCCCTGTCGACCGTCGTCCTGATGGTCGTGGGCGAGCTGGTGCCCAAGAACTGGGCGATCTCCTCCCCGCTGGCCGTCGCCAAGCGCGTGGCCACCATGCAGCGGGTCTTCAGCCGGGCCTTCCGGCCGCTGATCGGCCACCTCAACACCACCGCCAACCACATGGTGCGGCGGCTCGGCATGGAGCCCGCCGAGGAGCTCGCCTCCGCGCGCACCCCGCAGGAGCTGGTGGCGCTGGCCCGGCACTCCGCGAAGGCCGGCGCGCTGGAGAAGGACACCGCCGAGCTGTTCGTGCGGACCCTGAACCTCGCCGACCTGACCGCCGAGAACGTCATGACCCCGCGCGTCCAGGTCACCGCCCTCGACCTGCAGACCACCGCCGAGGACGTGGCGAATGCGACGCTGGCCACCGGCCTGTCGCGCTTCCCCGTCTACCGGGGCAACCTCGACAGCGTCGTCGGCACCGTCCACATCAAGGACGTACTGGCGCTGCCCGCCGAGGAACGGCGCCACCACCCGGTGTCCTCGCTGCTGCGCGAGCCGCTCCTCGTACCGGAGTCGCTGACCGTGGACCGGCTGCTGGACCGGCTGTCCGGCAAGCAGACGATGGCCGTGGTCATCGACGAGTACGGCGGCACGGCGGGCGTGGCCACGCTGGAGGACATCGTCGAGGAGGTCGTGGGCGAGGTGCGCGACGAGCACGACCCGCACGAGACCTCCGACCTGGACCCGGCCGGCGAGGACGAGACGGGGCGCACGCTCTACTCCGCCGACGGCTCCGCCCGCACCGACCAGCTGCAGCGGATCGGGCTGCGGGTGCCTGACGGCCCGTACGAGACGCTGGCCGGTCTGATAGCGACCGAGCTGGGCCGGATCCCGGTCGTTGGTGACAGCCTTGAGCTGGACGGCTGGCGTCTGGACGTGGTGGACGCGCGCGGGCGACGGGCCGCGCGGGTGCTGTTGCACGTGCCCGCGGCCGACCAGGGTGACGAGCGTACGGAGGGGGTCCGATGATTGCGGTCCAGTTGCTGATCGGCTTGGCGACCCTGGTCGTCAACGCCTTCTTCGTCGGCGCGGAATTCGCACTGATCTCGGTCCGGCGCAGCCAGATCGAGCCGTACGCCGAGCAGGGCGACCGGCGGGGCCGCGCGGTGCTGTGGGGGCTGGAGCACGTGTCGGCGCTGATGGCGGCGGCGCAGTTGGGCATCACCCTGTGCACGCTGGTGCTCGGTGTGGTCGCGGAGCCGGCCATCGCGCACCTGCTGGCGCCGCTGTTCGACCTCGTCGGGGTGCCGGACGGCCTGACGCACGCGATCTCCTTCGTGATCGCGCTGACCCTGGCGACGTACCTGCACATGCTCTTCGGCGAGATGGTGCCGAAGAACGTGGCACTGGCCGAGCCGGTGCGTACCGCGCTGCTGCTCGGTCCGCCGCTGGTGGCCCTCACCCGGGCGCTGCGGCCGGTGATCTTCGCGATCAACGCCTTCGCCAACGTCCTGCTGCGGCTGCTGCGGGTGGACGTGAAGGACGAGGTCGCGGCGACGTTCACGGACGACGAGCTGGCGCGGATCGTGAAGGACTCCAGCGACGCGGGGCTCATCGACGGACGGGCGAGCGAGCGGCTGTACGACGCCCTGGAACTGGGGCGCAGGCCGGTCAACGATGTGGTGCTGCCCGCGGACGGGGTGGTTTCGGCCCGGGAGGGCATCACGCCCGCCGGTCTGGAGCGGCTGTCGGCCGAGTCCGGGTACTCCCGCTTCCCGGTGGTCGACGCTCAGCACGGCATCCTCGGCTACCTGCACGTCAAGGACGTCCTGGACGTGACGGAGCGGGACGAGCCCTTCCCGGTCGCCGCGCTGCGGCCGATCGCCCAGGTACGCGCGCAGACCCCGCTGGACGACGTGCTGACCGCGATGCGGCGCAGCCGTACGCACCTGGCGGCGGTGCTCGGGGCCGACGGCGCCATGACGGGCCTGGTCACGATGGAGGACGTGCTGCGCGAGCTGTTCGGCAGGCCGGCCTCCGCGCAGTGATCTGCACGAAGATCCACTTTTACGTGTGGTCCCCGGCCTGCGGGGCCGGGGTACCGCGCGGTAGCATCGCTCCGCCATGGAGATGAATGCGTCTTACACCAGTTTCGTCGCGGTCGGCGACTCCTTCACCGAGGGCATGTCCGACCTGCTCCCGGACGGCTCCTACCGGGGCTGGGCCGATCTGCTGGCCGGCCGCCTCGCGGCGCGCGAGCCCGCCTTCCGCTACGCCAACCTCGCCGTGCGCGGGAAACTGATCAGCCAGATCGCCGCGGAACAGGCCCCGGTGGCCGCCGCGATGGGCGCCGACGTGGTGACCCTGGTGGGCGGGCTGAACGACGCGCTAAGGCCCAAGGTCGACATGCGCCGGGTGCGCGGGCACCTGGAGGAGGCGGTGGAGCTGCTCGCCCCTTCCTGCAAGACGCTGGTCCTGATGCGGTCCCCGGGTCGCAACGGGCCGGTGATGGAACGCTTCCGCCCGCGCATGGAGGAGCTCTTCGTCATCATCGAGGAGCTCGCCGAGCGGCACGGCGCGCTCGTGGTGGACCTGTACGGGCCCGCCGTCCTCGGGGACCAGCGGATGTGGGACGTGGACCGGCTGCACCTGACGGCCGAGGGCCACCGCCGGGTCGCAGAGGCCGTCTGGCAGACGCTGGGCCTGCCGTCGCAGGAGGACTGGCGCACCGAACTCCCGCCCTCGCTCCCCCCGGGCTGGACCGTGCGCCGCTCCCAGGACCTGAGCTTCGCGCGACAGCACCTGCTCCCCTGGATCGGCCGCCGCCTCACGGGCCGCTCCTCCGGGGACGGCCGCCCCGCCAAGCGCCCCGAGCTGCTGCCCTACGAGACTCCGGCGGCCGAGCGGCTCTCGTAGCAAGGCACAATCCGAGGCGGGGTCCCTACCTGCGTAAACACACAGCGGGAGCCCAAGTAGAATCCCTACACGTGACAGCCAAGCCCCGCATCCCCAATGTCCTGGCCGGCCGCTACGCCTCCGCGGAGCTCGCCGTCCTGTGGTCCCCCGAGTACAAGGTGACGCTGGAGCGGCGGCTGTGGCTCGCCGTCCTGCGCGCCCAGAAGGACCTCGGTATCGAGGTCCCCGACGAGGCTCTCGCCGACTACGAGCGCGTCCTCGAGACCGTCGACCTCGCCTCCATCGCCGAGCGCGAGAAGGTCACCCGGCACGACGTGAAGGCCCGCATCGAGGAGTTCAACGACCTCGCCGGCCACGAGCAGGTCCACAAGGGCATGACCTCGCGCGACCTGACCGAGAACGTCGAGCAGCTCCAGATCCGGCTGTCGCTGGAACTGGTCCGCGACCGCACGGTTGCCGTCCTCGGCCGCCTCGGCAAGCTGGCCGGCGAGCACGCCGAGCTGGTCATGGCCGGCCGCTCCCACAACGTCGCCGCGCAGGCGACCACCCTGGGCAAGCGCTTCGCCACCGCGGCCGACGAGCTGCTGGTCGCCTACGGCCGCCTGGAGGACCTGCTCGGCCGCTACCCGCTGCGCGGGATCAAGGGCCCGGTCGGCACCGCGCAGGACATGCTCGACCTGCTCGGCGGCGACTCCGCCAAGCTCGCCGACCTGGAGCAGCGCATCGCCGCCCACCTCGGCTTCGCCGAGGCCTTCACCTCGGTCGGCCAGGTCTACCCGCGCTCGCTCGACTACGACGTGGTCACCGCCCTGGTGCAGCTGGCCGCCGCGCCGTCCTCGATCGCCAAGACGATCCGCCTGATGGCCGGCCACGAACTGGTCACCGAGGGCTTCAAGCCCGGCCAGGTCGGCTCCTCCGCGATGCCGCACAAGATGAACACCCGCTCCTGCGAGCGTGTGAACGGCCTCATGGTCATCCTGCGCGGTTACGCCTCGATGACCGGCGAGCTGGCCGGCGACCAGTGGAACGAGGGCGACGTCTCCTGCTCCGTGGTCCGCCGGGTGGCTCTGCCCGACGCGTTCTTCGCGCTCGACGGCCTGATGGAGACCTTCCTGACGGTCCTCGACGAGTTCGGCGCCTTCCCGGCCGTCGTGGCCCGCGAGCTGGACCGCTACCTCCCCTTCCTCGCCACCACCAAGGTCCTGATGGGCGCGGTGCGGGCCGGGGTCGGCCGCGAGACCGCCCACGAGGTCATCAAGGAGCACGCGGTGGCCTCCGCGCTCGCCATGCGCGAGCAGGGCGCCGAGCGCAACGAGCTGCTGGACAAGCTGGCCGCCGACGAGCGGATGCCGCTGGACCGTGCCCAGCTCGACGCGCTGATGGCGGACAAGCTGTCCTTCACCGGCGCCGCGAGCGCCCAGGTGGCCGCGGTGGTCTCCCGCATCGAGGCGATCGCCAAGCAGCACCCGGAGGCTGCCGGGTACACGCCGGGGTCGATCCTCTGACCCCCGACGAGCTGAACGCCGCCCGCGACCGCGTCCTCCCGGACGTGGTCGCGGGCGGTCTGCGTGTGCTCTTCTGCGGAATCAACCCGGGGCTCCTCTCCGCCGCGACGGGCCACCATTTCGCCCGCCCCGGCAATCGCTTCTGGCCCGTCCTGCACCTGTCCGGTTTCACCCCGCGCCGGCTCGCCCCCGCCGAGCAGGAGGAACTGCTGACCTACCGCCTCGGCATCACCAACGTCGTCGCCCGCGCCACGGCCCGCGCCGACGAGTTGAGTGCGGAGGAGTTCCGGGAGGGCGGCCGCATCCTGACGGCCAAGGTGGAACTGCTGCGCCCCCAGTGGCTGGCCGTGGTCGGAGTGACCGCCTACCGGACCGCCTTCGGCGAGCGAAAGGCTCAGATCGGCCCCCAGGACCGAACCATCGGCTCCACCCGCGTCTGGGCCCTCCCCAACCCCAGCGGCCTCAACGCCCACTGGACGGCGGAGTCCATGGCCCAGGAGTACGCCCGCCTGCGCGCGGCCGCAGACCCCACAGCCGACGAGGCGTCCGCCCGGACTCCCTAGTGGTCGAGGCGGTGGAGTAGGGCTCGCCAGCGCCCCGTCCAGGACGTGCGGCACGCCCAGCAGTGGTTCTTGAATGGTCACTCATGTATGTTTGCCCCATGCCCAGACCTCGAGAGTTCGAGCCCGATACCGTCCTGAACGTGGCCATGCTGCGGTTCTGGGAACGCGGGTACCGGGCGACGTCCATCGAGGATCTGGTGAAGGCGACCGGGGTCAAGCCGGGCAGCCTCTACAGCGCCTTCCCGGGCGGTAAGCACGCGCTGTTCTTGAAGTCGCTGGAGCGGTACTCCAGGCTGGTCGTCCCCGAGAAGCTGGGCGAGTTGGAGGCTTCGGGTGCCTCGGTGGCCGAGATCCGCGGCTACTTCGACGGGCTGGTGCGCGACCTGCTCAGCCCCGAGGGCCGACAAGGTTGCCTGCTCGTCAACACGGCGATCGAGAAGGCCGCCGAGGATGACGAGGCAGCGGCCGTCGTCCGCGGCCACCTGGCCCGGCTCGAACGGTGCATGACCCACGCACTGGAGAACGCGGCTCGCAGGGGTCAGGTGCGCGCCCGGCTGGACTGCGCCGGCAGCGCCAAGCTGCTGGTCGCGACATGCCAGGGGCTGATGGTCGTGGGGAAGGCGAATCCCGACGAGGCGCTCCTGCGGGCGATCGTCGACAACGCCTTCACTGCTCTCGCCTGACGGCCAGGCACCAGGCACCAGGCACACGGGCCACCGTACGCGGTGGCTCTTTCTTCGCACCATTAGTTGAATAAGCGCTCAAGAATGGAGCTGGGACATGAAGGCCATCGTCATCTCCGCCCACGGCGGCCCCGAGGTTCTCACCCTCACCGAACTGCCTGACCCGGCGCCCGCCGACGGCGAAGTGCTGATCCGGGTCAAGGCGTTCGGCCTCAACCACGCCGAGGCGTACATGCGCAGCGGCGCCTGGGGGAAGGTCGCCGCCGTCCCCGGGATCGAGTGCGCCGGGGTGGTCGAGGCCGACCCGTCCGGCAAACTCCCTGTCGGGACCCGGGTGGTGGCGATCCTCGGCGGCATGGGACGGACTCGCAACGGCAGCTACGCGGAGCTGGTGACCGTGCCGGCGACCAATGTGGTGGCCGTGCGCTCGTCACTGGACTGGGCCGATCTGGCAGCGGTGCCCGAGGTGTACGCGACGGCGTGGAGCGGCCTGTTCGGCAATCTGGACCTACGACCGGGCGAGACTGTCCTGGTGAGGGGAGCGACCTCCTCGCTCGGCCAAGCCGCCGTCAACCTCGCGCTCGACCACGGCGCGACCGTACTCGCCACGACCCGGAACCCGGCGCACGTGCCGCTGTTGAAGGAGCTCGGGGCCGCCGACGTGCTCATCGACGACGGCGCGCTCGCCGACCAGATCTCGGAACGGGAGGTCAGCGTCGACGCGGTGTTCGACGTCGTCGGCAACAGCGCCCTGCGCGACTCGCTGGCCCTGGTCCGGCCGCGCGGCCAGGTGTGCCAGCTCGGCTTCCTGGGCGGATTCGAGCCGGTGCGGGACTTCGATCCGATCGCCGATCTCCCCAGCGGAGTCCGACTCAGCTTCTTCGGCAGCGCCTTCGTCCTGGGCACCCCCGCATTCCCGCTCACCGACATACCGTTGGACCAGATCTACGACAAGGTCAACGTCGGTGCCCTCCGGGCCCGTCCCACCCGGGTCTTCCGGTTCGACGAGATCGTCGAAGCCCACCGGGCCATGGAGGCCGGAGAGGCCCTCGGCAAGATGGTCGTCACCCTCGGCTGAACCCCCAGACCCTCCGTCAGCCGCCAAGGGTGTCTGCCGCACCCGAGGAAATCGGCGGGGTTCTCGCCGCGCTGCGACAACACGGACCGGCTCGACCGGGGCACGGGTGCGGCTTGCTGCCGGCCCGTCCCCCAACGATCGGCCGCCTTCTGGCCAACGGCCACAAGACCCCACTTCAGGCTCGGCAGCGGGCAACCATCGTGCTGCTGGCGGCCCGGGAGCTCTCCAGTGCCCGGATGGCCACGCAGACGCGGATGCATGTGGATACGGTGCGCACCTTGCGGGGCCGGTTCGCCCACGGTGGGCTGCCGGCCCTGGCCGACCGCAAGCGCTCAGGGCGCCCCGCCCGTTTCACCCCCGTGCAGGTCGCCGAGCTGACCGCGCGCGGGATCACCGACAGCGTCTGCGCGTCCACGGTGCGCCGATGGCTGCACGAGGAGGCCCTCAAGCCCTGGCAGTACCGGCCCTGGGTGTTCATCCGCGACCCCACCTTCCGCACCAAAGCCGAGCGTGTCCTGGACCTCTACGCCCGCACCTTCGAGGGCGTCCCGCTGGGCGAGGACGAGTGCGTCGTCTCCAGCGACGAGACGATCTTGATCCAGGCCCGCTACCGCTGTCATCCGACCCTGGTCCCGGGCCGGGGCCCGGGCGATGCGCGTCAACCACGAGACCGGCCGCGGCGGCGCGCTGGCTTACCTGACCGCCTACGACGTCCAGCAGGCCAAGGTCTTCGGCCGCTGCGAGCCCAAGACCGGCATCTTGCCGTTCATGGCCCTGGTCGAGCAGGTCATGACCCAGGAACCCAACGACTTCACGGACCTCACCCAGGTCCGAGAGTCGACCGCTTAGGGCGGGTCGATCACGGTGACCGCGGCCATCAGCTGCGGTGAGTGGTCGGCCCCCCAGCGGGACTCGTAGAGCGCGACCCACCGGTCCTCGGCCCGCCAGAGGTGGAGGTATTCGGTGGTGTCGCCGATCTCCCCCCAAGGCTCCGCCACCTCCTCCCCGTCCGCCCGCAGCCGCAGGCTCGCCAGGGTGAACACATCGGGCTCCCCCCAACGATCCGCCAACCGCTGGGCCAGGGCCTCGCACTCGACGGCGACCTGCTCCTCCCGCGCCACCCGGCCGGCCGCGTCCTCGTCCCCGTACCAGCGGCTCCCACCCAGTTCCGCGAGGTGGTACCCGGGGCCGCTGGTGCCGACTTCGGACCTGACTCGGACATCCGGGAAATCTCGCGTCCGCAGCCGGTCGATCGTGTCGAGATGCTCTGCCGTGGTCATACCGTCAGTATCGCGGGGGGCACTGACAACTGGCCGGACGTCACGCGTCCCGTCGGCGCACCGCCAGCCAGCCGCAGATCAAAGCGACCGCCGCCCACAGTGCCAGGATCACGAGGCCGCTCCAAGGGCCGAGGGCGCCCTGCGACTCCATCCGCATCGCCATCTGCCCGGCCCGGTCCGGCAGGTACTCGGCCGCACCCTCGGCGGCCGCGCCGACGACGAACGAGACCATCAACACCAGGGGTATGAGCAGGCTCAGGACGACCGTCGCGCTGCGCAGCACCGCCGTCAGCCCCGCCGCGAGCAAGGCCATCAGCGTCAGGTAGACCCCGCTCCCGAAGATGGCGCGAAGGCTGCCGGGGTCGCCCAGACCGAGGGCGTACTGGCCCATGAACGCCTGACCCGCCACGAAGGTGAGGAACCCGGTGACCTGGCCCACCACGAAGGCGAGTCCGCCCACCATCGCGATCTTCGACAGGTAGAAGCGGGTGCGGTTCGGCACCGCGGCCAGCGATGTGCGCAGGGCGCCGTTGTGGAACTCGGCGGACAAGGCGCTCGCTCCGAAGGCGAAAGCGGCGATCTGCCCGAAGTTGACGCCGTAGAAGGCAGCGAGAAGCGGATCGTCGCCCATGCTGCCGGCTTCGGCCCGGCCTATCGCCGCGGCCGCCAGCACCTGGATCCCGACGGTGGCGGCGAAGAGGGACATCAGCGCCCCGAAGGTGCCACGGAGGGACCGTATCTTGATCCATTCCGAGTGCAGGACGGGGACGGTGGGCAGAGCGGCGCTCATGGCGAATCCTCCTTGAGGGTGGTGGAAAGGTCAGCGGGGGGCAGTGAACTGCGCATGGTCGGCCGTGAGGTCGAGGTAGGCCTGCTCCAGCGAGGCGCGCTCGTCGGCCAGTTCCAGCATCGGGATCCCCTCCCGGGCGGCGATGGCACCGAGTTGATCGGCCTGTATGCCGTCCACGGCCCAGCGGCCGACATCGGCTTCGACCAGGTCGAAGCCCTCCCGGGCGAGGGCCTCCCGCAGCCGGACCGGCTGCGAGGTGCGCAGCCGCGCCCGCGGGGTGCTGCGGGCGTCTATGAACTCCTCCATCGAGGTGTCGGCCAACAGCCTGCCCTGCCCGAGCACGACCAGGTGGTCCGCGAGTGTGGCCGTCTCCGACATCAGGTGGCTGGAGACGAGGACCGTGCGCCCCTCGGCGGCAAGGCCGCGCATCAGCTCCCGGATCCAGATGATGCCCTCGGGATCGAGGCCGTTGGTCGGCTCGTCCAGCAGCAGCACCCCGGGGTCGCCCAGCAGGGCGGCGGCTATGCCCAGGCGCTGGCGCATGCCGAGTGAGAAGGTCTTGATCCGCCGCTTCGCGGCCGAGGCGATCCCGGCCTGCTCCAGCACTTCCTCCACCCGGCTCATCGGGATGCGGTTGCCGGCGGCGAGGAAGCGCAGGTGATCCCGGGCGCTCCGCCCGCCGTGGGCGGCCTGCGCGTCCAGGAGCGCGCCGACGCGGCGCAGCGGGTCCGGGAAGTCGGTGAACCGCAGGCCCCCGACGGTGGCCGTCCCGGAGGTGATCCGGTCCAGCCCCAGAAGCAGGCGCATCGTGGTGGACTTGCCGGCGCCGTTGGGCCCGAGGAAACCGGTGACCCGGCCGGGCAGTACGTCGAAGGTCAGGTGGTCCAGGGCCCGGGTGCGGCCGTATTCCTTGGTCAGTTCTCGGATCTCGATGCTGTTCATGTCTCAAGATTCGCCGCCGCCCCCACCTCTCTTCCTCCCCCATGCGAGGGTCTCGTCTCCCCCACGTGGGGGAGACGTCCTTGAGCTGCGCAATGTCACGATGGGTGCATGTACCGACTGCTCCGTGCTCCGTTCCAACCAGTGACCTACTCACGCTGGTTGCACCTGTGTGTGCCCGTCCTGTTGCTGGCCATATGGTTGTTCATAGAGCCCGAAGCCCCGTGGGCGCCGTTGCTGATCGTCCTGCCGTTCGGGCTGCTGCCCTGGATGCGGCTGGCCGAGGGGCTGCAGGCCCAGTTGCTCCTCACGCCGTATGACCGCGGTTCGGCCGCGAGCACCATAAGTACCCTCCCGTCCGCGCGGTGGAGCGATCGCTGGCGGACGATCCTGTGGCTGGAAATACGGATGGCCGTCGCGCTCATCGCCATGTTCCCGACCGTGTGGCTGCCGGTGATGACCGTCGAGCTGATCCAGGCCGCGCTGGGGTACTCGCCGGCCTCGGACGCCCTGCTGCCGTTCGCTCCCCCGCGCTGGGCCGCCGTGCTGCTCGCCCCGGTGCCCTTGATCCTCCTCATGCTCTGCGTGGTCCTGCTCGGCGAGATGATCACCGCGGTCGCCCGCAAACTGCTCGGCCCTTCCGCGGCCGAGCGACTCACCGCACTCGAGGCGCGCACCGAGCAGTTGCTGGAGCGGACCCGGATCGCGCGGGAGCTGCACGACTCGATCGGTCATGCCCTGACCGTGGCGGTCGTCCAGGCGGGGGCGGCGCGGGCGGCCGGCGATCCCGAGTTCACGGACCGGGCCCTTGAAGCGATCGAGGAGACCGGCCGCGCCGCGCTGGAGGATCTGGAGCGGGTGCTGCTGGTGCTGCGGGAGTCGGGGCAATCGCCGTCGCAGCGGCCGACGCTGGCGGAAGCGGACCGACTGCTGAACTCGGCGCGCGCCTCCGGCTCGGCGGTGGACGTGCAACTGACGGGTCCGCTGGAGAAGTTGCCGGGCCCCGTCACCCAGGAGGGGTACCGCATCCTGCAGGAGGCACTCACCAATGTGCTGCGGCACTGCGGCCCCGTGCCGGTCCGGGTTCGGATCGGGGTGGCCGCCGACCGACTCGACCTGGAGGTGACGAATCCGCTGCCGCAGCGGCCCACCCTCATGGCGGGCAGCGGAAGCGGACTGCGCGGGATGCGGGAGCGGGCCGCGCTGCTGGGCGGCCAGGCCGAGACCGGGCCGTACGAGGGCAGTTGGAGGGTGCGCGCGCGGCTCCCGCTGGAACGAATACGCTGACCGGATGCCGGTTACCGTACTGCTCGTCGACGACGAACCCCTGGTCCGCGCGGGTCTGCGCGCCGTCCTGGAGGCCCAGCCCGACATCGAGGTGGTGGGAGAGGCTGCCGACGGCGCCTCCGTGGTCCCACTGGTGCGGCAGCTGCGCCCGGACGTCGTGGCCATGGACGTCCGGATGCCGCTGCTCGACGGGATCGAGGCGACCCGGGCCGTCCTGCGGTCCGTGGACTCCCCGCCGAAGATCCTCGTGGTCACCACCTTCGAGAACGACGAGTACGTCTATCAGGCGCTGCGGGCCGGGGCGGACGGGTTCCTGCTGAAGCGGGCCCGCCCGTCGGAGATCGTGCACGCGGTACGGCTGGTGGCGGAGGGGGAGACCCTGCTGTTCCCCGCGGCGCTACGGGCCCTGGCCGCGGAGTACGGAAACCGGCAGGCCCGGACGGTACTGGAGCGGGCGGCGCTGACCGAGCGCGAGGAAGGGGTGCTGCGGCTGATGTCCCGGGGGCTGACCAATGTGGAGATCGCCCGCGAGCTGATCGTCGGTACGGAGACCGTGAAGTCCCACGTGAGCGCGATTCTGGGGAAGCTGGGGGCGCGGGACCGGACCCAGGCGGTGATCACCGCGTACGAGTCGGGTTTCGTCGCCCCGGCTTGAGCGGCCACGACACAGATGGAAAGGAGTGGAACAGAGAGGAAGGGTAGATTCCGGTCAATGGGGGGCGGGATCTCGCCGCCGGACCGGGTGCGCAGTACGATCCGGCTGACACGGCTCGCTAGCTGGGAGGACACACGTTGGGGCAGCTGACCGGCGGGGACCCCTCTCTGCTCCGGCGGATCAATTCGGCGGTGGTGCTTCGGGCCCTGCGTGCGGCCGAATCGCCGACCCTCACCGACCTCACCCGGCTGACCGGGCTCTCCCGGCCGACCGTCGAAGGGGTCGTGGAGGGGCTGATGGGGACGGGTCTCGCCGTCGAGGCCGAAGCCGAGGAAGGCGCGCGGCGACAGGGGCGGCCGGCCCGGCGGTTCCGGTTCCGGGCCGAGGCGGGACACCTGCTCGGCGTGGAGATCGGCTCCCACCGCATCGCCGTGCTGCTGTCCGGGCTGGACGGACGGGTGATCGGCGCCGGCACCAAGGAAGTGGCCGAGACGGCGTCCGCCGACGAGCGGCTGGAGCGGGTGCGTACGGCTGTCGCCGACCTGTTGCGTCGGGCCGGGGTACCGCGGGACTCCCTGCGTGCCGTCGGCGTGGGCAGCCCCGGGATCGTCGAGGCGGACGGGACCGTACGGCTCGGCACGGCGCTGCCCGGCTGGACCGGGCTGCCACTCGGGGAGCGGCTGCGGCGCTCGTTCCGCTGCCCGGTGCAGGTGGAGAACGACGCCAACGCGGCGGCGGTCGCCGAGCACTGGAAGGGGGCCGCGCAGGACACCGACGACATGGTGTTCGTGATGGCCGGACTGAGCCCCGGCGCGGGCTCCCTGATCGGCGGCCGGCTGCACCGGGGCTTCGGCGGAGCGGCCGGCGAGATCGGGGCGCTGCACCTGCTGGGGCGCGAGGTGACGCCGGAGAAGCTGCTGTCGACCACCGGTGAACCGTTGCATCCGCTGGACGAGCAGGCCGTCGCCGGGGTTTTCGCGATGGCCAAGCGGGGCGACGAACGCGCGGTGGCCGCGATGCGGCGGTTCGTCCAGCGGCTGGTGCACGACGTCGCGGCGCTGGTGCTGGCCATGGATCCGGAGCTGGTGGTGGTCGGCGGCTGGGCCGCCGGCCTGGACGGGGTCTTGGAGCCCCTGCGCCGGGAGCTGGAACGCTACTGCCTGCGCCCCCCGCGGGTGGCGCTGTCCCTGCTCGGCGAGGCAGCGGTGGCGACGGGCGCGCTGCGGCTCGCGCTGGACCACGTCGAGGAGGAACTGTTCGCGGTGGAGAAGACGGTCACCACTCGCCGCCGCTGACCCCGCCGGGGCGACGCCGCCCTGCCTTACCCGGCCCCGCGCGACGGATGCGGGCCGGCCCACTCCCGAGCGCCGGCCGGCGCGGCACGGCGAGGGCCGCACCCACCGGTTGCCGGGCACCCGTTCGCGGAGCCGCGGAGCCGCGGAGCCGCGGAGCCGCCCCCGGTCAGCCACCCGAGTAGCTGCCCTCGCCGGGGCGCACCCATCGGATCCAGACCGGCGTCACGCGGGCGGCCCAGCCCGGTCCCGGGCCTCAGCGGTGCAGACAGGAGTCCCGGAGCCGGGCGCGCAGCGCAGCCGCCGGTGCCGGGCGCGGGCGCAGCGGCGGGAGCGGGCGCGCCAGCGGGAACGGGCGCGGTGCCGGGCGCGCCAGCGGGAACCC